>JBBRGK010000048.1:0-12240 GCA_038240805.1 Dehalococcoidia bacterium
CTTTTCAGGCGTAGTCGGAAGGGTCGCTACCTGCTGTTTCTCGCCTGCGATAAGGATGCTAATCCGTTGGTCGCCTGAGGCGCCGCCATCCCGCTCCACGCCGAGCAGATATCGCGGCCCGAGCCTCACCTCGATCGGATAGGATGCCCCCGGTGACGTGGCGGCGAAAGCAGGCCGCGGATCGTCGAGCGCGTACCAGACGACCGCTGCGGAGCGCATCATGCCGTAATGCAATCGGGCGATGTGTACTCGTGCAGCATCGTTCAGCGCCCGGCGTGACAGCTCCAGTAGCGACTCATAAATGCCGATGTCGGTGAAATGCCGGTCGATCTCGCCGGTCACCACGCTGAAGGTATCGAGTTGCTGCCTCAGAGCGTCACTGCTCGTGCTCCAGGCGTCGCTCGACTCGCGAAAACCGGCGATGAGGGCGTCGAGTTCTTCCCAGCTATTGGTCTCGCTGTTCATATGTCTGCTCCTGATTCGCGTGTTGAAGTATGACAGGTCGCGACATTGCCTGCGAACGGCGCTGACTCGCAGCGACATCGACAGTCAGTCTCAACACTCGTATCATGGCGACGCGTTGGGGCGACGCGTTGGGGCGACGCTGCGGGGCAAACCGGGTCGGAGGGAAGGCAGATGGCAAGCGTCTACCTTGAGCATGTGGTCAAGCGGTACGACGGTGGCGTCATCGCCGTAAATGACCTGACGATCGAGGTCCGAGACCAGGAATTTCTCGTGCTGGTCGGCCCCTCGGGTTGCGGTAAATCGACCGCTTTGCGGATGATCGCCGGACTTGAAGAGATCACCGACGGCAATATTTACATCGGTGAGCGGCGCGTCAATGACACCCCTCCTCGCGACCGCGACATCGCGATGGTTTTTCAGAGCTATGCCCTGTACCCGCACATGTCCGTTTACGACAACATGGCGTTCGGACTGAAACTCCGTCACCTGCCGAAGCGCGATATCGAGCAGCGAGTGCAGCAGGCAGCGAGCATTCTCGGCATTGAAGAACTGTTGAAACGGAAGCCGCGCCAACTCTCGGGTGGGCAGCGGCAGCGCGTGGCGCTTGGGCGTGCGATCGTGCGCGAGCCGCAGGCGTTTCTGATGGATGAGCCGCTCTCCAACCTCGACGCCAAGCTGCGGGTTGAAACGCGCGCACAGCTGGTCAAGCTGCATCACCGCCTTCGCACGACCACGGTCTATGTGACGCACGACCAGGTCGAGGCAATGACGATGGGTGATCGCATCGCCGTGATGAAGGACGGTGTCTTGCAGCAGCTGGATACCCCGCAGGCGCTGTACGACCGGCCGGCGAACGTGTTTGTCGCCGGATTCATCGGCAGTCCGACGATGAACATGATTCCGATGGAAGTGCAGGCTGATGGTGATGCACTGGCACTGGTGCGCGATGCCATCAGTTTCCCCGTGCCGGCGCGATACGTTGCGGCGTTGCGTGCCTCGAACGGAAGTCAGGTGACGGTAGGCTTGCGCCCCGAGGACATCTCTGAGCATGCGGACGCCGAATGGACCGCAGTTTCGATGCCGGCGGTCGTCGACGTGATGGAACCGCTTGGCAGTGAAGCCTACCTCTACGGCACGACGGCAGAACAGAATATCATCGCGCGCGTCAACGCGCGGGCACGCATGGGCATCGGCGATTCGGTCGTCCTGCAGGCGAACATGGAGCACATGCACGTGTTCGATGCCGCGACCGGCATGAACTTGCTGCAGCAGGCGAACGAGATGGCTGCCGTGCGCTAACGCTGCGCTGCAGCTGGCCCGCCGCAAGGGCCGTCCCGATGGGTCTTCCTGCCCGGCTAGCCTTTGACGGAGCCGGCCGTCAGTCCCGCGACGTACTGGTCGACGAAGAATGAGTACGCGATCGCAACCGGTACAGAGCCGATCAGTGCCGCGGCCATCAGCGATCCCCAGAAAAAGACGTCGCCTTTGATCAGCTCACTCACGGTGCCGACCGGTAGCGTTTTCATTTTCGTTGTGGACATGAAGATCAGCGAATAGAGAAATTCGTTCCAGCTCAGGGTGAACGAGAAGATACCCGCCGAGATGATGCCCGGCATCGCAAGTGGCAGCACGATGCGCGTCATCGCCTGCCAGCGGCTGGCGCCATCGATCATCGCCGACTCCTCAAGTTCGCGCGGAATCGAACGAAAGTAGCCCATCAGCAGCCACGATCCGAACGGAATCAGAAACGTCGGGTAGCTCAGGATCAGCGCCCAGTACGTGTTGCCAAGATGGAAGCTGGAGATGACCTGCGAAAGCGGCAGGAACAGCAGCGTCGGCGGCACCAGGTAGGCCAGAAAGATGCCCAGACCGAGCGTGTTGCCGCCGCGGAAGCGCAGCCGGCCCAGTGCATACCCTGCGAAAATACTGGCGACGAGCGACAGCGCGGTGGCGCCCACTGCCACCACCGTAGTGTTCCATGTCCAGCGCAGGAACTCTGTGTCGGAGAGCAGGTGCGTATAGTTCTTCAGGGTCCAGTGATGTGGATAGAACGGATTTAGCCTGACGTTGAGCAAGTCCCTGTCCGGGCGCACAGAGACGATGAACATCCAGTAGAACGGGAACAGTAACGCGAGCGTAAATAGTGCCAGACAGCCGTAGAGAATTACCCGCCGGAGCAGGCGGCGGCGCTGGACCATCTGGTTGCCGCTCACGGAAGGCGCCTGGATGGGAACCTCGGCAGGTGCAATCGCCATGACCGTTAGTCCTCCCTGCGGATGTACCAGAGCAGCGCACCCGAGATGATCGCCAGGATCGGCAACATGTAGAGGGCAATGGCGGCGCCTTCACCGATGTTGGTAGCGGAAAGGCCACGTTGATAGGTCAGGGTGCCAAACACCTGGGTGCTGTTGAACGGACCGCCCTTGGTGAGCACGTAAATGAGTTGGAAGTCCGCAAACGTTGTGATGATCGAAAACAGCATGACCACAAGGGTAACTGCCCGAATTGCCGGCAACGTGACATAAATGAACCGCTGAATGGAGCCGGCGCCGTCGATCGATGCCGCTTCGTACAGGTCTGTGGGCACGGTTTGAAGCCCTGCGAGGATCGAGATCGCGAAAAACGGAATGCCGCGCCAGGTGTTGGCGATGATCAGGCTCGTCATGGCAAGTCGCGGTGTGCCGAGCCAGTTGATGCGGTTATTGACGAGGTGCAGATGTTGCGCCGCCCAGGTTATGGGGCTAAGTGAGGAGTCGAACAGCATCAGCCACGCGATTGCGCTCAGCGCCGTTGGCACGATAAATGGCAGCAGGAGTAAGGCTCGGAAGCCCTTGCGGAAGCGAAATGGCTGGTTCATTACCAGGGCGAGTCCCATGCCGAGAGCCAGCTTCAGGACAATCGTTACGCCGGTGTAGGTGAAGGTATTGCGCACGGTTGTGCGAAATATCTTGTCGTGCAGCAGGTTTTCGAAGTTCTTAAGGCCGATCCAGTGTCCGGAGTGGCCGACGACCGCGTTCGTGAAGGAGAGCCAGACTCCCAGGGCAAAGGGATAGAGCATGAATAGTGCCAGCACAACCAGTGTCGGGACGAGCAGCATGCGCGCGAAAGCGCTTTCGCTCTGCAGCGACGCCTGAAATCTGCTGCCGACGCCCCGTTGCTTAAGCGGCAGCGTCGGGCGTTGGACAGGTCGCTGTGCAGAGTCCACAGCCGTAGCTCTTTCTTCGCCCGGGCGTTGATTGGAAATCTACAGTGGCAACTATGACCCCGGGATGAGCGACGGTGCCGCCGCCCATCCCGGGGTTTTGACTCAGGCGCTGTAGTACTTCTTGACCTGTGCTGCAGCGTCGGCGATCGCCTGTTTCGCGTTGCCGTTCTGAACCGCCTGGGCAAACATATCGACGATCACGTAGTTCGACATTGTGTTCGCCACGGCTGGTCCTGGCGCCGCCGTGTAACCGGGCAAGCGCAGAAGCTTGGCACCATCGAGGAAGGCTTTTAGCTTTGGATCGGACGTGAACACGGCATCATCGAGAAACTTCGTCTTCGTCGGCGGTACGTGATAGCCCTTCTGGCTCTGATACCACTTGGTGTAGACAGCGTCGGAATAGAAGTATTTGAGCCACTCCTTTGCCGCCGCCTGGTTCTTGGAGTAGCTCAAGATCGCCATTTCCTGCGTCTGGTAGGTGGAGAAGCGACCCTTCGGTCCCTGCGGGTTGATCGCGGAGTCGGTATCTTTGGCGATGTCGGGCTGATCTTTCAGCGCCGAGAGGTAGATAGACGACCCGTTAATCGTGATCCCAAGCTGGTCGGCGAGGTACGCCTTGTTGTTGCCTGAGTCGTCCCATGACAGGCCCGTTTCATCGAAGCCGTCTTTCCACGCCTGGATGAATTTCTGGAGCGCATCGGTGAACTCCGGTGTCTGAAAGCCCGGCGTCTTGCCGTCCTCCAGTACCTCGGTGGCGCCGTAGCTGTACATGAACGGGTAGATCATCGACAGCGGATCACCGAGGCTGTGGCCCAGAGACTGGCCGATCGGCTTACCGAGCTTCTTCAACGCCGCACCGGCTTTGAAGTAGTCTTCCCAGGTGTCAGGGAACTTCGTCAGGCCGGCCTTGTTCAGATAGCTGACCCGGTAGAGGTTCGCGTTGGTCGGGGCGCCAAGCGGCACGCCCATATACTTGCCCTTGACGATGGTCGCTGCCTTGGCTGCGTCGGAAAAACCGCCCCAGCGAGTCTCAAGATCACCGGCGATATCGGAGACATCCACGAGGTTGCTGGCATAGAGCGAGGGCCAGAACCAGAAGAAGCCCATCACGTCTGGACCGCTGCCAGATTGGATATTTGCAGCAATTTTGGACTGCAGGTCCGGCCAGTTGATCGCGTCGTAGCTCGTCTCGACGCCCATCTGCTTGCCCCAGTCGCTGAGCAGCTGCTTGAAGGTCGCCTCACCTTCGGGCACAAAGTACGTGCCACCGAGGAAAGACAGCTTCTGGCCCTTGATCACTGCCGGGACGCCGCTTGCGGCCGCAGCTGCGACGGGCGATCCAGCCGCTGCCGCAGGGCTCGCTGCGCGAGTCGCTGCAGCCGTACCAGCTGCTGTAGCTGCAGTAGTGGCCGCCTTCGTGGCAGCGGCGCTGCTCGCCACCGTGGCAGCGGTTGTGGCGGGCTTGTTGGCGTTGTTGCTGCTGTTGTTATTGCTGCTGCAGCCCGCCATCACCAGGCCTGCCATTGCGGCCGTACCAAGCGATCCCTTCATAAACCCTCGCCGGCTCAACTGCCGTGCGACGAGGTCTTTTGCGCTCTCACCGTTCATCTCTGTCTCTTCTACCTCTCTATTCTCCCTCGGCGTCCGGCTAAACGCCGGGCCAGCCGCAATTGAGTGGCGCGATGGTACCAGCAGCAGCGCGTAACCGCAACGAAACTGCCCGCCCGCAGCGCATTCCTAACGGGAACGCGCCGCGCCCGGCTGAGTTTCTCGCGGTCGATGCCATTCAGGTTAGTCGGCGAAAGGGTCTGGCTCCTGCGGGGCGGCTTCGCCAACGGCAAGCTGGTAGCCGGCCATCATTCCCATGAGCACGCCTTCGGCCAGCGTCGGCCGCTCGCCGCTCTCGCGCTTTTCGATCCGGGGCACGAGGTAGTCGGCAAGGGCGCTGAGGCGGGCAATTTCGGCGATCTGCAACTGCCGGGCGCGGGTGGCCCGATCGAGCCCGTGTACCGCGCCAGCCCGCAGCTGTGCCGCTTCATCGAGCGTCAACGCCGCAAAGTATCGGCGGAGCTCAGCCTGCCATGTGGCGGTTTGTCCGTTGGCAGGATGCGCCCCGTTTCGATCACTATTTGACCCGTTCATGCCGCCCCCTGTGACAAAGTCTGCTACTGCTCTAGATCCAGCTCTGCGATGTCGGGATAGTGGCGCTGGCGGATCTCCAGGAGCATGTGCCAGAGCCGCTTATGGCGCTCAGCGGGCTCCACGCCGGCGAAGATCGCGATGGCCTCCTGCATTTCCGCCTCGCCGCCCAGGTCGGTGGGCTCAGCGGCAACGGCGAGCGCCTGCGCCGTGATCACCTCTGCCTGGAGGGGACTGAGCGATCGAACAAACTCGGCTGAGCGCCGGGTACGGTGCACCCAGCCATCCACGTCGGCGCCCGAGGCGACGATTAGCCGCCTCATATGGCGCCGCTCTTCTTCTGAGTACGGTCCTTCTGGCTCGAACATGCTGAGATCATAGCAGTGCCAGTGCGTCGAATCACGGGACGCCACGGCTTCACGTACGTCCGCACACAGCCATACGGTCAGGCGACCCGCTTCGCGTCGTACTCAGCGATCACACGGTTGCTGTAATCCATGATCATCGTCCACATGTCGGCCCACATATCAAGCGTGAACATGACGCCGCCCATGAGAGTGATTGCCCGTCCGATCAACAGCAGTTGTGGTGGCAGATTGGTGAGCGGGTCCGCGCGATAGATGGAGCGCATGTCGATATTGCTCTCCTGCCATGAAACCGGGTCGAATAGACTGCGTTCGCCACGCATGTGCTCGGGCAGCCCGAGGAACATCGTGCCGAGCATCACGTATGTCTCTGCCGAGTCGGACCTGGTGCGCACGTTGAGATCGTGATAGGCAGCACGGGTGGCGACGGGATCGAAACTGAGAATCGCTTTGCAGAGCCGTGCCGATCCAACGCGGAACTCGGGTTCCAATTCCTTCACAAGCCCGAAGTCGAGCAGACAGATCGCTGCGCTGCCGTCTGCTTCTGGCAGCACAAGCAGGTTGCCCGGGTGTGGGTCGGCGTTGAAGAAGCCGTGCTCCATAATCTGCGCAAAGTAGATCGACAGGAACAGTTTGCAAAGCGCTTTGAGGTCCACGCCGGCCGCTAAGAGCTTCTCTGTTTCCGTGATCTTGATGCCGTGGATGAACTGCATCACGAGCACACGCTGGGAGGTGTACTCCCAGCAAATCTTCGGAATGACGGCGCCAGCACTGCCCGCAAAGTTGCGCTCAACGCGCTCGGCATTGTGTGACTCGTGAACGAAATCAAGTTCCTGCGGGATTGAGATGCGCAGGTCATCGATGATCTCGCCGATGTTCAAACCCGGCAGCAGCCGCCGCAGCGCCCATTTGGCCAGGTTCAGACCAGCAAGATCGGCCCGCACCACCGCCTGGATGTCGGGGTACTGCACCTTGACCGCGACTTCGCGGCCATCCCTCAACACCGCTCGGTGCACCTGCGCCAGTGATGCCGAAGCAATTGGAGTGCGATCGAACTCCGAGAATACCTGGTCCGGGCTCCGGCCGAGTGCTTGCTGAATCACCGGCGCCACCTCGGTGAAGGGACGGGGCGGTACCTGGTCATGCAGGGATGAGAGTTCGCGTACGTATTCGAGCGGAAAGATGTCAGGGCGAGCCGCAATAAGCTGGCCGAGCTTAATCAGGAGCCCCTGCCGCCGAATAGCTGCTTTGTACAGCAGCTTGGCAGAAAACGCGTGTTGCTGCGACCAGCGCTGCGGCACGATCTTCTGGCGCAGGTATCGGGCGCGCCAGCGCAAGCCCATATACCCGAGATAGATGCGGACCAACGCTGTGCCGAGGTCGAGAAGCCGCCCGAATTGGCTGAACAAGAACAAAACAACACTCCGGACAGGGCCGGCGGCTCGTGGCTCCGGCGTGCTGCTTCGATCGTACCGCAGTAGCGACGGTTCGATCGGTAGCATCGCCGTTCCGTGAGGAGACTTGGCTCAGCAGCGACCCTCTTCTCAGGCGCCTGCCCGGGCCACGGTCGCGTGCCGAAACTGCGGCATCACCTGGTCCGCAAACAGTTGCGCTGGCTCACGCGTGTCGCGGCCAAAGAACTCCATGATGAAATACCTGCAGCCAAGGTCGATGTGGCGTTGAATCCGCTCTGCGACCGTGTCGGGGGTGCCGGCGATGGCCAGCGGTCCATGAACGTCGCCCATATGGCCGCCGAAAATCCTGGCAGCCCGTTCTATACCCGCCGCCGCTTCTGCTTCAGTGGGAGCGATCAGGACCAGCGTCTGTTGCGAGATCGTGATCTCGGACGGGTCACGGCCGACCGCGTCACAGTGCTGCCGTAGAACCTGAATCTTGTGTTCCAGGCGGCTCTGATTGACGGCGAGGTTGTTCCAGATATCTGCGAAACGGGCGGCGATACGCAGTAACACTTTTTCGCCACCGCCACCGATCAGGATTGGCGGGCGTGGCTGACGCACCGGGCCGGGAGCAAGGACCAGGTTGTCGGTATGAAAGTGCTTACCGTTGAAGGTCAAACCTGGTTCGGTCCAGGCGCGACGGCTGATCTCCGCCGCCTCTTCAAGCTGCTGCATGCGCTCGCCGATCGGCGGAAATGGGTAGCCATAGCCGCGGAACTCCTGCTCGAACCAGCCGGCGCCCATGCCCAGGATGACGCGACCCTGTGTGATCTGGTCGAGCGTGGCGACTATCTTGGCCAGCAAAGCGGGGTTGCGGAAGCCGGGCGGCGTTACGACGGTGCCCAGCTCGACTCGATTCGTGATCGCGCCGACGGCGGTTAGCGTCGTCCAGCACTCGAGGATCGGGATATCCGGCCGTGGTACGCCGTACAGGTGATCGTTCAACCAGACTGAGTCGTAACCCTGCCGCTCGAACACCTCCGCAGCGCTACGTGTTTCCTCCCAGGTGCGGCTGATCTGAGGCAGTGATACGCCGAAATGCACCGGGCGTGCCTGTGGAGACATGCAGGACCACCTCTCTTCCAGCGGCTGTGCCGCAGTTCAGTGGGATTTTATCAGCCTCATGGCTGCGTCGATAGCCGGTGATTTGCGCCGGCAGCATCACTCTGAGCGCGGTACACTATTCAAAAGTGCGCGGGCTCCGCTGCCGCGCTCAACCGCTGCTGATGCTCGGAGAGACCGTATGACCACCCCGGTGTCCACGCCGAAAATAGAGGTACAGGAACGAGTCACGTCGTGGGCGCAGCTGCTGCCGCCCTGGCGGGTGATGCTCCATAACGACGACCATAATTCGATGGACCATGTAATGCTGGCGTTGCTTGACACGGTGCAGAGCCTGAGTGCGGAGCAAGCCGTAGCGATCATGCTCGAAGCGCACACTTCCGGCGTGGCCCTCGTGGTCGTGACGCCGAAGGAGCGGGCCGAGTTCTACAGCGAACGCCTGCACGGCTTCGGTCTCACCAGCACGATCGAGCCAGCCTGATGCAGCCACGCGTGCTGGTGCTTGAGACCATGCCGCCGACGGAGCCGTTCGGTGCCGACTCCAGCGGCACGGGATGGCTGCGCCCGTTGCTGCCGGAAGCTGTTCTTGAACCCGTGTACGCATACGACGGTTGCACTCCGTTTCCTCAGACCGCCGGTTTCGATGCAGTCATCGTTCCCGGATCGGTCAGCGCTGTCTACGATCGAAAGCCGTGGATGCTGCGTTTGGAGGAGCATCTGCGCAGCCTCCACGCCTCCGGCATACCGCTGCTCGGAATCTGCTTCGGCCACCAGATTCTCGCCTCGGCGCTCGGCGGCGAAGCGGTTCTCAACCCGCTTGGACGTGAGATAGGGTTGTGCGAAGTGCGTCTTACTGAGGCGGGCCGCCGGCATCCGTTCCTGTACAACGGTCTGGGCGATCGCTTCCGGGCGGTGCAGGCACACTTCGACGTGGTCAGCCGCACGCCACCTGGCAGCGAGGTGTTGGCCGAAAGCGACTTCGGCATCCAGAGCTTTTCAATCGGCAACAGTCTGGGTATCCAGTTCCACCCCGAGATCAGGCCGTCGGTGCTGGCCGAGATCGCCCTGCACGACCCTGATCAGCTCCGGACCGCCGGGCACGATGTCGATGCCCTCGTGAGGGGGTGGCGGGCGACCCCGCCGACCGACGCGACCCTTGTCGTGCAGAACTTCATCAGCGCCGCCTGCGTGCAGGGCTCTGTTCTCAGGTAGGACTGCGGCCCTGCTGCAATTCCAACGATCGGAAACGGCGCCTAGCCGAGCGCCTGCAAGACCAGGCGCGTCGCCGGGCTTTTGTTCAGGGTGTAGAAGTGGATGCCGGGAGCGCCGCGCTCAAGCAACTCGGCGCACTGCGTGGTAGCCCAGCGAACACCGAGATCGAGCGCCGCCTCGGGCGTATCACACCGCTGCAGTTCGTTCTCCAACCGGGCCGGAATCGTGGCACCGCAGCCGGTGGTGAAGCGACGAATCTGTGCCACGTCCACAATCGGCATGATTCCCGGAATAATCGGCACGTTGATGCCCGCCTGACGGGCACGTTCGACGAAGTCGAAGTAAAACGCGTTGTCGAAGAAGAGCTGCGTGACAAGGAACGAAGCACCGGAGCTGATCTTTAGCCTGATATTTTTAAGGTCCGAGGCCCGGTCGGGGCTCTCGGGATGCATCTCTGGATGGGCTGCAGCCGCCAGGCAGAAGTCAAACCCCTGGTCCTGAATGAAGCTGATCAGCTCGTTGCCATGCGATAAGCCGTCCGGTGCAGGTTCGAAGTTCTCGCTTCCTTTCGGCGGATCGCCTCGCAACGCGATCACGTTCTCGATGCCGCCGTTGCGTAACTGGTCCAGCACCTCGCGAAGTTCGGCGCGCGAGTGACCGACGCAGGTCAGGTGGGCCATCGCCTCGATCCCGTGTTCGCGCTTGATTCGCGTGACCGCTTCAATCGTGCGGCCACGTTGTGATCCGCCAGCGCCGTAGGTGACCGAGACAAACCGCGGCTCAAACTCGCGCAACTCACCGATTGTGCGCCACAGGCTTCGCCAACCCGGAGCGGTCTGCGGTGGTGAAAACTCCAGCGAGAACGACGGCTTGCCGGGAACGAGCGTATCGATAATTCGCATGCAAACGTGATATCACAGGCCGGAAATGCTGTCACCGGCCACTCGAAATCTCCGAACAGCCTTCGGCATCAGGCACGTTCAGTGGCTGGAGATCGGAATGAATGGAATCAACGCGCTGGACGGACCGCGCCGAGAAGGGACAAGCCGAAACATTGCCACCACAGCGAAGCCGAGCAGTGAGGCAGCCAGGAGGCTGTACGGACTGGATGGGAGCAGAAAGGCAGCGCCGAGTGCCACTGCGAGCCCGTTCACAAAGCGAGCTACGTCGGTACCGATCACGATCGCTGCGGAGCGCAGCGGTGAGCTCTCACGCAACACTCCGAGAACCGCACCAGCATAGAAGCTGATCAGCGCAGCGGAGAACAGCCCCCCTCCACCGACTCCAGTCGGACTCAGCAGCGTGGACATAGGGCCGCGTAGGGCTGCGGGCAGATGGTTCAGAAATGTGTTTTGCCGGCCCGAAAACCGCGCCCTGATCGCCGATAGCAGCCGGCTGAGGGCAGTGTAGGTAAGCACATCCTGCAGAACGTATAACGCCAGCACAGCGGGCAGCGGTACACCGGCGCCAATCGCCCACAGGCTCAGTGCCAGCCCGACCGGGGAGGGCAGCGGCATGAACATGCTGGCGAACAGCAACAGCGCGGTAATCAGGAGTGGGGCGTGCATAAACGGTCCGGCTTTCGCAGTTCGAAGTGGTCCGCATTTATTACACCAGCCCGAGATGAACACCAGCTAAGGGAAAGCTGAGAGCAAGATAAGTTTCCGAACCTCGGGAGTCGTCGAGTGAGGTTGGCTCCAGGCGCCGTTTTGGCGGGCGAAAGCTCCGGCCCGGTCGCGCGGGCAAGGGAGGGGTTCTCTGCGGCGGATAACGCTGATACGCTGCATTCTGGATGAAGTCGAGTAAATTGCTCAACTTAGTAAAGAATAGGGATTCGGTATGGCAGACGAAGGACGCGCGACCGCAGGGCAGCCCTCCAAGAACGAGAAGTTGAAGGCAGGCAGCGATGCGCTGCGTGGCTCGCTTGCGGAAGAACTTGCCCGCGCAGATCCGAGCGTGAACGGCGCAGCCGCGAACCTGCTGAAGTTTCACGGCGTGTACCAGCAGGACGACCGCGACGAGCGCGCCGCCTTGCGGGCCTCGGGAGCAGGCGGCCGCGAGCATTCGTTCATGGTGCGGACAAAGCTTCCCGGCGGCGTGGTAACCGGCGCGGCCTACGCCGAACTGGATCGCCTTGCGGGCACCTACGCGAACGGCACGTTGCGGATTACGACGCGCCAGGATATCCAGTTCCACGGTGTGCTCAATCGCATCCTCTAGCAGACGCTCCGCCGGGTGCACGAGAGTCTGATTACCACGCTGGGCGCCTGTGGCGATGTTGTGCGCAACGTGGTCGTCTGCCCCGCACCAACGGCGGTAAACGAGCGCTACAGCC
>JBBRGK010000049.1:0-12140 GCA_038240805.1 Dehalococcoidia bacterium
GCTTCTCTACCAAACGGCGGCCCTGATACTGCGCCCGATCGGAGTGGGTGATCAGGGAGAGGGCATCGACAGGCTGGGCGTTGATCAGCACGTCGAGCTTCACCAGCTTCGCCGCCTCGTTGTGCGAAAAGCTGTAATCGAGCGAGGCGTACCCCTGCGTACCCGACTTGAGCTGGTCGTAGAAGTCCACCAGGATCTCGGAGAGCGGGATCTTGTACTCCAGCAGCACGCGCGCCTCACCGGCGGCGCCGGCGCCTTCACCGCCGCGTTCGAGGTACTCCATCTTGGAAAACTGTCCGCGCCTGCCGGTCACCAGCTCCATCACCGCGCCGATATAGCGACTCGGCGTAATCACCGAGATGTTCATCCAGGGCTCGCGGATCTCCTGAATTCGATCCGGCGCCGGCATCTCGGCGGGGTTGTCGATCGTGATCTCGCGGCCATCGATCAGCGTCACCTGATATTCGACGCTGGGCGCTGTGGCGATCAGGTCGATGCTGTACTCGCGTTCAAGCCGCTCCTGCACAATCTCCATGTGCAGCACGCCGAGAAAGCCGCAGCGGAAGCCGAAGCCGAGTGCGACGCTGGATTCCGGCTGGTAGACGAGCGAGGCGTCGTTGAGCTGCAGCTTGTCGAGCGCGTCGCGCAGCAGTGGATAGTCGTTCGCCTGCTGTGGGTAGATGCCGGCGTAGACCATGGGCTTCGCCGGCTGATAGCCCTTGAGCGGCTCGCTGGCCGGGCGGAGGTTGTCGGTGAACGTATCGCCGACCTGGCAGTCCTTGACGTTCTTCAGACCGGTGGCGACGTAGCCAACCTCACCAGTGAGCAGTTGCGTGCCGGGCAACAGGCCGGGACGGAACGTGCCGACCTCAATCGGTTGCACCTGAAGACCGGTAGACATCAGCCGCAGTGGATGGCGCATCGAAAGAGAGCCATCGATGACGCGCACGTAGGCGACGACCCCCTTGTAGGCGTCGTACTTCGAGTCGAAGATCAGCGCCCGAGGGGGCGCATCGGGCTTTCCTTTTGGCGGCGGAACGCGGCGGACGATCGCCTCCAGGATCTCGTCGACACCGGCACCCGACTTTGCCGAAGCCAGCACCATCTCGTCGCGGTCGAAGCCGATCACGTCTTCAAGTTCCTGCATCACCCGTTCAGGCTCGGCGTTGGGCAGGTCGATCTTGTTGATCACCGGAATGATCTGCAGGTTGTGTTCGAGGGCGAGATAGACGTTGGCCAGGGTTTGCGCCTGGATGCCCTGGGCGGCATCGACGACGAGGATCGCTCCCTCAGCAGCGGCGAGCGAGCGTGAGACTTCGTACGTGAAGTCCACGTGGCCGGGAGTATCGATCAGGTTTAGTTCATACTCGATCCCGTCGCGCGCCGTATAAAACATGCGCACAGCCACGGCCTTGATCGTGATCCCTTTCTCGCGTTCAAGCTCCATCGAATCGAGCACCTGTTCCTCCATCTCGCGGGAGGAGAGGGTGCCGGTTACTTCAAGGAGCCGGTCGGCGAGCGTGGATTTGCCGTGATCAATGTGGGCGATGATGCAAAAGTTGCGTATCGTGCTCTGGTCCATGCGCGGCTAATCGTAGCATGACCTTCGCGTTTCGCATGGGCTGACACAAGAGACGCAAAAATGGGGACCGCGCTTGGCCAGTCCCCATTTGTGCCATTGATAAAAAGGCGCAGGCGCTTGCCTTAAACCCGGTGACAGGCTACGAAATGGTCGTGGCCAACCTCGCGGAACTCGGGGACCTGCTCGCGGCAGACCTCAATCGCGATCGGGCAACGCGTATGGAAGTTGCAACCCGGAGGTGGCCGCAGCGGACTCGGCACGTCGCCGGTCAGAATGATGCGCTCGCGCTTCAGTTCCACCGAAGGATCTGGCACCGGCACGGCCGAGAGCAGCGCCTTGGTATAGGGGTGCAATGGATTCTCGTAGAGCTCGTTGCGGTCGGCAAGCTCGGCGATGCGGCCGAGGTACATCACCGCCACCCGGTCGGAGATGTGGCGGACGACCGAGAGGTCATGCGCAATGAACAGATAGGTGAGGTTGAAGTCGTTCTGCAGATCTTCCATCAGGTTGATGATCTGGGCCTGGATCGACACGTCCAGCGCCGAGACGGGCTCGTCGGCGACGATGAACTGCGGTTCAACCGCGAGGGCGCGAGCGATGCCGATGCGCTGGCGCTGGCCACCGGAGAACTCGTGCGGATAGCGGTTTGCATAGTAGGGATTGAGACCCACGATGCGCAGCAGCTCCTGAACCCGGTCCTTGCGGGCCTTGCCTTTCGCCAGGTTGTGGATTGCGAGCGGCTCGGCAATGATGCTGCCGACCGACATGCGTGGGTTCAATGACGCATATGGATCCTGAAAGATCATCTGCATCCGGCGTCGGAAGCGCCGAAGATCGCCGGACTTCAGCTTCGTCAGCTCGTGGCCGTCAAAATTGACGGTGCCGGTCGTCGGCCGGTAGAGCTGAAGAATGGCCCGGCCGGTGGTCGACTTACCACAACCCGACTCACCGACGAGTCCAAGCGTTTCGCCTTTGCGAATGGCAAAGCTGACCCCATCGACCGCCTTCACATCGGCGACCTTCCGCTGGAAGATCAGACCAGCGGTAACGGGGAAATAAACTCGCAGGTCATCGACTGTGACGAGAATATCGCCGACGCCCGCCGTGCTCTGCGTCTGACGGCCAACCTGTTGAACCATTGTCTACACACCCTCCTGGACTGCGGCGCCCGCCGTCGGGCGCTCCATCCCCATCTCTGCCTCGACCGGCGGCCGCAAATGCGATGCGCCCAACCGTTCCCATTCCCAACATGCAGACATATGTTTCTCTGCGACAAGCATTAGCGGCGGCCGTTCATTGAGGCACTTATCGACATGGAACCGGCAGCGGGGATAGAACGAGCATCCCGGCGGCAGGTTAACGAGGTCCGGCGGCAGGCCCTCAATCGGCTCCAGCTTCTCCTTACGGGTCTCATCGAGCCGTGGCACCGAGCGCAGCAACCCGAGCGTGTATGGATGGCGCGGATTGGCGTATAGCTCTTTCGCCGACGCCGTTTCGACAATCTTGCCCGCGTACATCACGTTAACGCGGTCTGCATAGCGTGCGACGACGCCGAGGTTGTGGGTGATGATGATCACCGCTGTGCCAAGCTCGCGGCTCAGGCGGGCCATGATCTCCAGGATCTGTGCCTGGATGGTCACGTCGAGCGCCGTGGTGGGCTCGTCGGCGAGCAACAGTTTCGGGTTACAGGAAAGCGCCATCGCGATCATGACGCGCTGGCGCATTCCGCCGGAAAACTGGTGAGGATAGTCGCTCAGGCGGCTTGCCGCCTCCGGGATGCCGACCATCTCAAGCAGCTCGACCGCGCGGCGGTTTGCCGCCTGACGGTCCATCTTGAGGTGCAGTTCGAGTGCCTCCGTCAACTGACGTCCGATCGTCAGCACCGGGTTGAGCGATGTCATCGGCTCCTGGAAGACCATCGCGATTCGATTACCGCGAATGTGGCGGATCTCGTCTTCGTCGACCTTGAGGATATCCTGATCCTCAAACCAGACCTCGCCGCCGACGACTTTCCCCGGCGGGTTCGGAATCAGCCGCAGGATTGAGAGGGCACTGACGCTCTTGCCACAGCCGGACTCACCGACCAGCCCAAGCGTTTCACCCTCCTCCACCTCGTAGCTAACGCCGTCAACGGCGCGAACCACGCCCTCTTCGGTAAAGAAGTGCGTTTGAAGGTCTTTAACACGCAGCAGCGTTCCCATTACATCTCCCCTGCCTTACACGGAATTGGGTACCCGCAAACGCTGATACGGAGGGGGGTACACGAACGTACCGTGCTCTCAGCCAAGCGTCTTTTCTCCTTCCAAAAAGCCCTGGTTATCCGGTCAAATGTACCGTGCAGGAGCCGGCGTGGTGGGGAAGAGGAGACTCGAACTCCCACGCCTCTCGGCACATGATCCTAAGTCATGCTCGTCTGCCAGTTCCGACACTTCCCCCAACTCTTCGCCGTTCTCAACCCCGGCGCAACTTGTCCGGTTCGCCGATATACAGACCAAACCCGGATAATGTACGTGCTGCCCCCTTACCGGGAGCAGCACTGCGCCAGATCGGTCTCATTCCAGGCAGCGCATCCACGCTGCTTGTGCTGAGCGGAAATCGTTTCAGATTCCATGCATCAGCGAAGTGGCCGGAGTATAGCATAGGTGTCAATGCCCCGCAATTCGGTCTGAAGTCGTCCAGATCCGCATCGTGGTAGAGTGAATTTCTACAGCTCCCTGTGCGGACTATTATAGCGACGGCCGCGTCCGGCGGTGCGATGCACTTATGCATTCGATCACATGCCGTACGTTTCGATACAATTCAACTTCGTACGCGAAAATTTGACCTGACCGAGCTTCAGGAGAGCGCATGAGGATCGCGGTGACAGGCGGCGCAGGTTTTATCGGCTCGCATGCCGTCGAAGCGCTTGTGTGGGGTGGGCACGAGGTTCTGGTGCTCGATGATCTCTCTACCGGCCGGCTTAGTAACCTGGCGGCCGTTGCAGAGCAGATACGCTTTGAGCAGCTTGATATCCGTGATCGGAATGGTTGCCGGCAGGCGGTGGAACAGTGGCGCACCGAAGCAGTGCTGCATCTGGCCGCAGTTGCGTCGCCTCTGCGCAGCATCAGGGAGCCGGACTACGCCCATGATGTCAACCTGACGGGAACATATAATGTGCTCGAGGCGGCGCGGCTCTGCGGAGCGCGACGCTTCGTTTTCCCTGGCTCTGCCGCTGGCTATGGTCCGCTGCCGGCGCTTCCGTCCGACGAATGTGACCCTGTTAATCCGGTGTCACCCTACGCGGCGCAAAAGCTCGCCGGTGAGTTGCTGGCGGCAACGTGGCGGCGCGTTTGGGACCTGGAGACCGTCACGTTGCGCTTTTTCAACGTCTTCGGTGAGCGGCAGCCCGCCGACAGCGCCTACTCGGGTGTGATCTCGATCTTCATCGCCGCCTTGCGAAGCAACGGCCGGGCAACCATCACCGGTGACGGTGAGCAAACCCGCGACTTCATCTATGTCGGCGATGTCGTCCGCGTGATCCTGCGGGCACTGACGGGAGCCGATTCCGGCCCTGGACCTTTTAACGTTGGGCGCGGGGAGTCTATGAGTGTGCGTCTTTTATACAGCTGCCTCGCGTCGCGCCTGTCGCTGCCGGACGATCCCCTGTTCGCCGCAGAGCGCGCCGGGGATGTGCGTCATTCGCGGGCGCGGATAGACCGCCTTCGCGATGCAATTGGGATCGAGCCCGAATTCACCGTCGAGCACGGTCTTGACCGGCTGCTGGAGTGGGACGGCGTACCCATCTCTGCAGCAGGCCAGCGTTGACCGAAGCAACAGGGCGTACCGCGATCAGAGTAGATGACTTCGGGAGAGGATAGTGCTGGCGGCTATGACCTCGGCCGGCACCGACGTCGTACCGTTTGTGCGTGATGGAACGCCATCGTACGCGCGGTATGCATCGGAGAAGTTTACATGTTCATCCTCAAAGCCTGCCCAAGGTGCAAAGGCGATCTCGCCGCCGAAACCAGCCTGCGCCGGCGCACCGATGATGCCGATGTCGCCTGCATTCAATGCGGTTACTATCTCCGTCCCGATGAGCAGCAGCGGCTGTTCTCGCGCATGGAGCAAGTATCGCGCCGGCCGCAACCGGCGCCTATGCTCCAGTACGCAAGCCGTTCGGCTTAACGCGTCGTAACCGGGCGGCCATGTGACCGCGCGGCCCTGCGCTAGTGTCCGGTCCAGGCTGGCTTACGCTTTTCGCGAAATGCCCGTGGGCCTTCCTTTGCGTCGTCGGCGGTGCGAGCCAGTCGGCGAATCGCCTCACCCATGCGCACCGCATCGGGCAGGGGCAGGGTCGAACACCGCAAAACGACCTCTTTGGTCGCAGCGACAGCCGTGGGGCCGCGCTCGAGGATGCGATCGGCCCACTCTTCCGCAGCGGCCAGCAACTGCTGATGCGGCACGACGCGATGGACCAGCCCGATTCGATACGCTTCTTGCGCGTCGATCGAATCTCCGTACAGCAGCAGTTCCAGCGACGGTCCGATCCCTACCAGCCGGGGCAGGCGGATCGACGCCATGATGGTTGGTACGCCGATCTTCACCTCGGGGAACCCGAACTGTGCCTGATCGGAGGCGAGACGGAAGTCGCAGCTGATCGCCAGGGTGCAGCCAATCCCGAGGCAATGTCCGTTCACGGCCGCAATCGTCGGCTTCCATACTTCGAGCCCGGCCTCGAAACTGTCCAGTCCGTACATGGAGGACCAGAAGCCGCTGTAATTCGTAGCTTGAGAGGCAGCCGCAGCGTTGGATGATGCCATCTCTTTGATGTCGGCGCCTGAAGAAAAGGCGCGTCCGTTGCCGGTCACGATCGCAACCCAGACATTCGGGTCGGAGCGGAAGTCCAGCCAGGCCTCGCGCAGCTCGCGACCCATCTCGCCGTTAAACGCATTGAGCGTTTCCGGTCTGTTCAGAGTGATATACGCCTTGCGCCCGCGCTTCTCGTAGGTGACCGCCATCTCATCTCCCCTTTGTTCAGGCAATTTCCGCTTCGAACCAGCCGCTCTGTCCCGGTGCCTCCTCGATCCCTATCGACAGCGACTTCACCGTCGCAACTGCTCTCGACCGCAAATCGTTCGCGACCTCACGCCAGAACCACCGGGCTATCTGCTCCGCGGTCGTATTTGAAACGGGCAGTTCGAGCACATCGCTCGCAGGGAGCTGGTATCGTTTGTCGCCAAACGAGATCTCCCAAACCTCGTCACGCAAGTTCATCTGCAATGCCGTGCTGCTGCCCTGCAAGAGAAATTTATGATCGAGTCGCTCGCAAATCGTTCGCCCGAGACCCTTCAGGATGCCGAAATCAATGATCCAGCCGTCGGCCAGGTCGATCTCTCCCTCGACCTCGATGGTCACGGCGTAATTGTGACCGTGCAAAGGCTCGATAGTGCCGCCGAAAGTGGCCATGTGAGCCGCCGCGAAACGAAGCCGCTGATGCTCAACTCTGGCCCGGCGCCTCGAACGCTGGATCTCGGACATCTGACCTCCGCTGGCCGGCCGTCCAGCCGGTCGTTTGAGCGTACGGTCAACGCGTCCACGCGGCAAGAAGCCGGATTCCCCAATTCTGCACATTATTTAGATAGCGGCCCTAATGTTGGGTCCCTATCCATACGAAGAATAGGAGGAAGGACCTATTCACTCATAGCGCGCCAGGGTGAAGGTCAGTGAGTAGGTCAACAGTTGACGTACAGATTCTGAAAGAAATGTGTAGCAATCCGGTTTGAAACGTGTTAGGCTTTCCCGCAAGAGGATGAATGGCTCTTTGGAACAGAACCTTTCGGCCTCGATGCAGGGAACGGTCTTTCTTTCCAGTGCGGCCGCCGTGTCGGCCGACTATGACGAGGCAGGTCGCAGCATGGTGAATACGTCGCATCCCGCAGTCGAGGCCTACCGGCGCCTGTACGTGGCACATACCGCCGTCGCGCGAGCGATCGAGCGCGATTTGATCCGAGTTGGCGTCAGCCTGCCGCAGGCGATCGCATTGCAGGTCATCGGCACGGCGAACGACGCTGTAACGGCGACACAGCTCGCTGGCTACATGGGCCAGGAGCGCCAGTCGATGACCGGCCTCATTGACCGCATGGAGATTAAGTCATGGATCGTTCGGGTGCGAGACTTGCCGGACCGTCGGGCCATCCGCCTCCAGCTGACCGAGGTCGGCCGTGTGAAGCTCGACGAGATCATGCCGATCACGTTCCGCGCTGTGGTGGGCATCTTCGCGAGGTTTACCGAAAGCGAGCTGATCGGTATGTCGCGCACATTCGAAGCGGTGTATGACGCTGCCGCTACGCAACCAGGTATGGATTTGCCGCCGGTGTTCGACAGTGAGCCGGCCTCAGCGGCACTCGCTTAAGGGAACCACAACCTCGATAGATCGATGTCATCATTTGAGAGCGCGATGGTGTTCACCGTCGCGCTCTTTTGGCGTCTATTTGAGAGCACGCCGATGTTCACCGTCCGCTCTTTTGGCTTCTAATAAACCGAATGCCCGGGACGCAGCAGAGTACAATCGCTCACACGCGGCCGTGAGGCCAAAGGCAGGTGCAGCGGTGGTCGATGTGGGTCCGGCCGGGCTGTTCTCTGAGTACCATCCCGGACCGTTCTTTGACGAGATGTTTACGGCGCCTGATGCCGTGCGGCCGTACTGTGCGCCGCTTTATGGCGTGCTCTCCGGCTGGAGCACGGAGGAGTTCGAGCGGCACCTTGCCCGCGCGAACGTAACCTTTCAGCAGATCGGGATCACGTTTACTGTCTATGGTGACGCTCGCGGCACAGAGCGACTCATACCCTTCGATCCAATCCCGCGCGTGATTGCAGCGGTCGAATGGCGACAGATTCAGGCAGGAATCCGGCAGCGGGTAAATGCGCTCAACCGCTTTTTGCACGACATCTACCACGACCGGAATGTGCTGCGAGACGGCGTGATCCCGAGCGCCCTCGTGCTCGGGGGACCGGGCTACCTCAGGCAGATGGTGGGCGTGGATGTGCCCCGCGATATCTACATCCACATTGCTGGCATTGACATCATTCGCGACATGGATGGCTGCTTTCTCGTGCTCGAGGACAACGTCCGTACGCCTTCTGGCATTTCATATGTTCTCGAAAACAGAGACGTGTCAACGCGGATCATGCCCGAGATCTTCGCCGGCTCCGCCGTATTGCCGGTAAATCACTATCCGGAGCAGTTGCTCGCGAACCTGCGCTATGTCGCGCCGCATGGCGAGCGGAACCCCTCCGTGGTAGTGCTCACTCCCGGTGTCTTTAACTCCGCCTACTTCGAGCATTCGTTCCTGGCCCGGCGCATGGGAGTGCCCCTCGTTGAAGGTAGAGATCTGGTTGTGCAGAACGGCCATGTCTACATGCGCACAACGGCCGGCCTCGAGCGTGTAGACGTCATCTACCGCCGCATCGATGACGAATTCCTTGACCCGCTCGCGTTCCGCGCCGACTCGGCGCTGGGCATTCCCGGCCTCTTTTATGCCTACCGGTCGGGGAATGTAACGTTGGTGAACGCGATCGGCAACGGGATCGCCGACGACAAGGTCATCTATCGTTTCGTTCCTGACCTTATCCGATACTACCTTCACGAAGAGCCCCTTTTGGGTCAGGTGGAAACGTATCTGCCAATCCTCGCGGAGGATCTTCGGTTCATCGAGTCGAACGCCGGCGACCTGGTCTTGAAGTCGGCACACCAGTCTGGCGGCTACGGCATGCTGATTGGACCGCAGGCTACGAGGGCCGAGCTCGATGATTACCTGGAGCACGTGAGGGCGGACCCGCGTTCCTACCTCGCGCAACGCACCGTCGCGCTCTCGCGCGGGCCGTGCTGGGTAGATGGTGGCATCGAAGGGCGGCACCTGGACCTGCGCCCGTTCGCTCTCGCAGGCGAGGATGTGACGCTGATCCCGGGTGGTCTGACGCGCGTCGCGCTTCAGCGCGGCTCGCTGGTGGTGAACTCGTCGCAGGGTGGCGGCACGAAAGATACATGGGTGCTCGGCAGGTAACAGGCGCACTGTCTATATCGGTGCGTAGAGGGCGGAATCCACGGATGGCGATGTTGAGCAGGGTGGCCGAGTCGATCTACTGGATCGGTCGCTACATGGAACGCGCGGAGAACACCGCGCGCCTGCTCGACGTATCTTTGCGCTCTTCACGCGAGCTTGCGACGTCGTTCCGGCTCGATGAGGAGTCCCCCGATGAACTCGCTTTGATTCTGGTTGCGACCGGCGAGCACGAAGAGTACGAGCGCCGATACGGAGCCGTTACCGAGGATGGGCTGGCGACGTTTTTGGTCGTCGATCAGGACAATCCGAGTTCGGTGGTCTCGTGTCTCAGCGCGGCACGAATCAGCGCTCGCGGTGTGCGCGAGTCTATTTCAAGTGAAATGTGGGAGGAGCTGAATCGCGCCTACCTGTCCTTTCATCGTGTCACCTCGGCCTACCTCCTGATTGAGGGGCTGCATGACTTCTGCGGTCAGATTCGGCGTGCCTCGCAGCTATTCCAGGGGGTCACGGACGCCACGATGCCGCGAGACGAGGCATGGTACTTCTTGACCGCCGGCCGATACCTGGAGCGAGCAGGAATGACAGCGCGCATCCTCGATTCGCGCACAGGCGAACTCAACCTCGGGGCCGACGAACCCCCGCCGGAAGAGGTACATCGCTGGCTGGCGCTCCTTCGCTCG
The DNA here is from genome assembly GCA_038240805.1 of Dehalococcoidia bacterium. Lineage (GTDB taxonomy): Bacteria > Chloroflexota > Dehalococcoidia > CAUJGQ01 > CAUJGQ01 > JBBRGK01. Next base: position 10,305 of record JBBRGK010000049.1, read on the forward strand.
GTATCGTCCTATGAGTCGTTCAGGCGGCTGGTGCCGGGAAGCATTCAGCCTGCACAGGTGGCGGAGTTCCTGTTGTTCAGCCTCAGCATGCCGCGATCGGTTGCATTTGGTATTCAACGGGTGCAGGAGCAGCTGGAAGCGATCGACCTGCTGCTGGGCCTCGCTCCGAGCGATGGACCCGCCGTGCTCTCGGCTGCTCTCGGCGACCGCATGCGGGACGCCCGCCTGGCCAACTCCAGCCCCGATGGACTCAACGAGTATTTGCATTTGGTCATCCAGGACTGTGGTGCAATCGGGGCCAGCATTCGCCGCACTTACTTCGAGAATGTGCCGACCGGTTTGGTGGCTTCGTGAGCGTGCCATCGCGGTCAGAAGGGTTTTCGCGTCTATGCACCTGAAAATTCATCATGAGACGCTGTTCAACTATCCCCGTCCGGTCGTCAACAGCGTGAACGAGGTCTGGCTGCGTCCGTTGAGCGACGAAGGGCAACGCTGTCTTTCGTTCGCCCTGTCGACGGAGCCGCCATCGGAGCCTCGCCCCTATACCGACTACTTCGGCAACACGGTGTATCACTTCGATGTGGCGGAGCCGCACGCACAGCTGCGAATCGTTGCAGAGGCAGATGTCGAAACGAACGACGGTGACGCCACCGCTGCACTTGCGTCCGACGGCACGCCTTACGCGCCGCTGCCGCAGCAGGAGCAGGACCGCTGGCTCGATTGGCTCTCGGAAACGCCGCTTACCGTACCGGGTCCCGCAGTTCGGCGCCTGGCTCGCGAGTTGATGGGCCACACGGGCAGCGTCGCCGGCCTGGCGCTCGCCGTCGCCGACCGGGTGCAGACCGCCCTCCGTTACGAAACCGGGATAACGGGCGTAAATACCACTGCGGAGGACGCGCTCAACCTCGGCGTCGGCGTTTGCCAGGATTACTCGCACCTGTTTTTGAGTCTGAGCCGGCTGATGGGGTTGCCCGCACGCTATGTGAGCGGCTATCTTTCCACGGATGGGGAAGGCGACGCGCGCCAGCACTCCCATGCCTGGCCCGAGGTGTTGTTGCCGATGGCCGGCTGGATCGCCTTCGACCCGACCAACCGGCGTCTCGTGGACGGTCGCTATGTCCGCGTGGCCGTCGGCCGCGATTACAGCGATGTGCCGCCGGTTCGGGGCGCCTACTCAGGTCCAAGCGGCAACGGTCTCGACGTGGCCGTGTACGTGATGAGCGACCAGCAATGAAAACTCGTGGTTCCGGCTCCTAAGCGACCTTCAGAACTCCCGCCCTCTTATATCCACCTGCGAGCTGGCCGCTGTATGGGGCACGAAAGCTGCCGCGGGTTGGCGAGACATCTCCGTAATCACGGCCGATCGCCACGGTGATGTATGGCACGCCTGCCCGTCGATTGTGGGTGGGATCGAACGAGATCCAGCATTGACCGCCCGTGTCCGGGTCTGGCAACAGTGCCTGCATCCAGGCGTGCATGGCGCCCTCGCCCAGCAAGTGACCGGAGACGTAACGCGCGGGAATGCCGGCAATGCGGCACAGGCTGATCATCAGGTGGGCATAGTCCTGGCACACACCCTCACGCTGCTCGAAGGCATCCTGGGCGGTGGTGCGCACGCCGGTCGCGCCGTGGGTATAGCGGATCCTCTGGTACACCCATCCGTTAATACGCTCGGCGGTCTCTATCGGTCCCGCAGCGCCTGTTGCCAGAGCGTTGGCGACCGATGCCAGTTCTTCGGTCGGCTCGGTCAACGGGCTCGCATCGGCGTAGATTGCCGGCTCGTCGTCATTTCGCAAAACAAAACCAGCGTCGTTATCGCGCTCTACCTGCAGCGAG
>JBBRGK010000050.1:0-11976 GCA_038240805.1 Dehalococcoidia bacterium
ATGAAGTCGAAGCGCTTGATCGCCTCATCAAGGCCAGCGATCACGTCTTCGTAGTCACCGCCACCCCAATCTCCCCGTACGGCGCGGGTGAACTCTTCGCCGTAGCCCTGGCTGCCGCGAGGGTTGAGGAAAACCACCGCATAGCCCGCGCCCGCCTGGACCTGGAATTCGTCGAAGAAGTTGATCCCGTACTGCGTAGCAGGGCCACCATGAACGTTGAGCAGGGTCGCGTAACGCTGGCCCGTCCGAAAGCCAGCTGGCTTCATTACCCAGCCATCAATCGTGAAACCTGCCCGCTCGAACTGGAATTGCACGGGCTTCACGAACTCGATCTCCTGGCGAAGGTCCTTGTTGAAGCTCGTCAGCTCCCGGGCCGACTTCCCATCTGCAGCCGCGATGCCTGCCTCGGACGGGCTCACGGGATCGGTGCTGCAGTACGCTATCGCGCCGTCGGGCGCCACCGAGAAACTGCTGTACTGCCGCTGACCACCCAGCAGCTCATGCGGGGCGCCGCTGCCGTCCGCGGCAACACGGTAGATGGGATCGGTGCCATGCTCTTCGATTCCGAAATATATGGTTCGATTGTCGGCCGACCATACGGGGCCAGTGTTGCCCATCCCCGGCGCGCAGGTTCGGTCGAGGCCGTCCGTGAGACAGCGAGGCTCTCCGCCTGCGGTCGCTATTACGTAGATCTTCGTGTTACGGCCCATGTCCAGCGCGTGCTCGTCGCCCGCATAGGCGATAAGGCGGCCATCGGGCGACCACGCGGGGTTACCGCACGGCCCTCTTCCCGGCGTCACCTTTCGCGCCTCGCCTCCCCCCGAAGATACGGCCCAGATATCGCTCACCTGGTCGTAGTCCCGGTTTTCATGCCGCGACGAAGCGAAGGCGATCTCCGCGCCGTCCGGCGACCACGTCGGCGTGCCGTCGTCCCAGTCACCGTCGGTGATCTGCTTCGCTGGCAATTCCTCGCCTACCTCGCTCGCGGACACGACAAAGATGTGACGGCGTCGATCGTAGATGAACCCCTCTCCGTTAGATTTGTAGCGGAGGGCGTTGATAACGCGCGCCGGCTTCGACTTCTCCTTGTCCTTTTCGTCGGGTTCATCCGGCCCAACCCGGCTCGCGAAGGCGATACGGCTGCTGTCCGCCGACCAGACCGGCTGTCCGGCTGCCGTTTTCAGCGACGTGAGCCGGCGTGGCTCACCGCCGTCGACGGCGATCACATACAGTTGCGGCTTCTTGTCATCGTTCCGTTCCGAAAGGAAAGCAAGCCAGCGCCCGTTTGGCGACCAACGGGGCGACAGATCGCGCTTGCTGCCGTATGTGAACTGAATTGGGTTCCCGCCGGCCGCAGGCACAATCCAGATATTGGAGAGGTACTCATCTTTCTCTTCGTCCAGACGCGTCAGCACGAATGCCACACTCGAACCGTCTGGCGAGATCTGTGCATCGCTCACAGTAGAGAGTCGAAAGAGGTCCGCCGGCGTCATCCCTCGTCGCCACGTCTCGGTCATTGCACTTCTCCTTCACCGCCCGGGGTCATGCTCGTTTTGCGCACGTTTCACGTTTACCGCTACGCCTCAGGCCCGCTCCGGCCCACGCTATCCACACTATGCCAGCCTGGGCACGAGCACGGAAGTGGCCAGAGAAGCCGAGGTGAGACCACTGGTTTACGGGAGACATGGACCCGCTACCCGCTATTGTCGTTGCCCGGGTCAACCGGAGCAGCCGGCATGGCGGACGCCCATGCCTCCCAGAAGCGGGCGAAGGGGCCGGGAGCGGCTGACGCAGCAGAGGCGCCCATTGCCTGAAGTGGATTGAGAAAGAACTGCATCGCCTGACGCGCAGCGGCGGGAGGGCCGTTGCGCAGAAACTCTTCTCCCCGACGTCCGACCTGTGACATCAACGCCAGCGTGTCGGCGTTATTTCGCATCGCCTGGCCTGTCGCCTCATACACTTTGGCCCAGGCGACCATATCGCTGCCCATCTCCTGTTGCAGGCGGGAGACATCTGCGAGCAAATCCCAGAATGTTGCAGTTCCATCGTCGATTCCATTGCCGGTGCTCATAATGACGCCCGCCTCACTCGATAATTCCGTCGACGACAGTTCACATGATCTCTTTACCACTTATGCCAGGCATAGGGCTCAGGCGAGAAGCTGGCCCGCTCCCGTCTCTCGCTGCTGATCCAAAGCCGGAGCCACCGGATTGCACCCGATCAGGCCAGGTGTGTGGCGAACCATGCGAGAACGCGGGACCATGCGTCCACGGCGGCCGACGGGTTATACGCCGAGCCAGTGTTGTTGAAAAACGCGTGACCTGCGCCGGGGGCGATCCACTTGTCGTGGGTCTTTCCGGCTGCATCGAGCGCTGCGTCGAGATCTGTCGAAGCACCCGTTATCCTTGTGTCCAGGGCCGCGTAAATGCCCAGCACCGCCGCGCCAATCAGTGGCACATCGTCGAGCGGCGGATTGGGACCGTAAAACGGCACCGCTGCCCGGAGGGTCGTGCCCGCGGCCTCGGCAAGCCGCCAGACGAGCCCGCCACCGAAACAGAAACCGGTCGCGGTCATCCGGGTACCGTCGACGCCGGGCTGATCCGCGAGCCAGCTCATGCCTGAGAGCAGGTCGCTGACCAGATCGTTGGGGTCGGCACGGCCAAGGAACCCCGTCGCCTGCATCAGATCATTTAGAAAAATGGCAGTCCCACCTGCCCGCGAGACCAAGTCTACAGCCAGCGCCGCGTAGCCCTCTTTGGCATACCGCCGGGCGATGTCTTTGATCGGCTCGATCAGGCCCCTGTTTTCGTGGACGACGATGATGCCAGGATAGGCACCTGATGCAGACGGCTGTGCGAGGTAGCCGTTTAGATCGCCCGCTGCACCGCCAAAAGTGACCATTCCGGCCTGGATCGAGGGATCGCCGGGGTCCACGACGTTGTCCGTAGTCTGCGCGGGCGGTGGCGCCGTGCCGTTCAGGCTCACAGATGGGACCGGTATCCCAGCCACGGTCGCGTCATACTCCACATGCTGTCGTGGCTTCGGCGCTGGGGCTGCCTCCGCCCCGCGGGCACGCACGCCCAGAGCGGCAAGGGCGGTGGCAGTGACGGCGGCACTCCCGGTGACAAGCAGCACTCGACGCAAGAGATCCCGCCGCGACATCTCGCCCTCCAGATATTCCTCGGCAAACTCCTCGACCAGATAGCGCTGAAGATCATGCACAATGAATCTCCTGAGTTGTTAAGTGTCGCTGTCCACCTGATTACGTCGCAGACGTGGTCGGCGGTTTCGCATAGTGCCTCGCAGGGTGGTGTTCACTGTCCATGTAACCACTTCGTCCGTTTGGGTACTACCTTCACCGTACCGGAGGCGCCATACTCAGCGACATGGCTTCACATCGGGTGCTCATCATCGGCACGTTCGCACAGGATAGTGATACGGGAAGGCTTCGGACGACGCAGCTAGCGCGAAGTTTCTTCAGGCAGTGATGCGGAAAGAGCGGCGCTGTCAAACCCATCCGGGAGGAGGAGCCGCAGCGTGAAGAGCTTTTGCTCGCCGCCTGCGCCAGTGCTGACGATCGGCAGATCAGGCGCAAACTCATAGAGAACCTGGCGGCAAAGTCCGCAGGGCGCCACCGGATCTGCGGCGTCCGACGTTAGTGAAAGCCGTCGAAATCGAGTCACACCGGCGGCGACTGCACTGAAGAGCGCAGTGCGCTCGGCGCAGATAGTTGCGCCGTACGAGGCATTTTCGATGTTGCAGCCGCCGAAAATGCGGCCGTCCTCGGACTCGATGGCCGCGCCTACACGGAAATGGGAATACGGGGCGTACGCCCTGCCGAGCATCATCCGGGCGAGGGAGTCAAGCTGGCCGGCACCGTCCACCACCAGGGCTAGCGCCTGTCGCCAGGGCGAATCGATCGATCGGTAGGGCGGACGGACGGCGTGAGGTTCGCCAGCCGGTGGAAGCGGATGCGACCGTGCTGAACATCCGGCTGAGCCACATAGCCGGCGCGACCCCATGCCCGTGCGCGCGGTGGTGCCTTGCCGTTTACGCCTTGCCAGAACGGCGCCGATTGGGCACCCCGAGGCAGAGAGGTTTCGATGATCCGTTCAATTTCGGCGAAGGTGAGCGAAATATCGCTGTGCTCTCCGGCCTGGCGGCGAAGATAAGCACCTAACGGCTCGTACTTGTCTCTGGTGGGCATGGACGGATCGTAGCGTTTTGGCGGTGCCGGCAGCAAGCGCGTGGCATCATCAAAGTCGCCCGGCTCAGGGCGTTTGGCGCAGCGAGCGCACGGCAAGGATCGGCACGCCTGTTAGCACCGTGAGCACACCGACCATCAGGAACACGGCGCGGATACCAAAAGCATCCGCTGCGAACGCGCCCACAACCAGCGACAGCGGCCGGCCCATCTGAGCCAGACTGTCATAGAACGCGTACACACGGCCGCGAAACTCGTCCTCGCTTTGCTCCTGCACAATCGTGGTCGCCGCGATATTCGAGATTCCAATGCAGGCGCCACCTGCCGCGCCGATCGCCATCGTCGGCCAAAGCGGTAGCCCGAGGGCAAAGCCGGCCGAGGCGAAACCAACGCCGACGATCGCCGTCCCGACCATCCGCCCCTTGCCTACCTTGTTCCCAAGCACGGCGACGATGATCGCGCCGATCAGGAATCCGACAAAAATGACCGAGGTTAGCGTTCCGAACTGCAGTGCGCCGCTCTTCGCCACGTTCTTGATGTACAGGGGAATCAAGACCGGCAGCGGGGAGAGTAAGAAGTTGAGCAGTGCTCCCATAGCGATGACTGCCTGCAACGTGCGCCGATTGAGGATGTAACGGAAGCCGTCGCGGATGTCGCGCATGATCGCGGCGCCCGAAGGACTGGCCTGGTGCGCAACGTTACCGCGTCCGTGGCGGCGCACCATCAGCAGGAGCACCGCCGCCGATCCGAAAAAGGAGACGGCGTCGATGTAGAAAACACCGAGGACACCGGCGAGTGCCACGACGGTGCCGCCTATGGCAGGGCCGGCGACAAAGAGGATCTGCCTCGTGCCGGTCAGCAAAGCGTTCGCCCGCACCAGCTCCTCCGGCGGCACGAGGCTGGGCGTGAGCGCAGCCTTGGCAGGATCGAAAAATTGTCCGGCCAGACCGAGCATGAACGACATCAAGGCTAGCTGCCAGATATGCAACGTCGTGAAGGCGTTGATCAAGGGGATGAGGAGAACGATTGCACCGCGACTGGCGTCCGACGAGATCATCGTCCAGAGGCGGTTGAACCGGTCGACCAGTGCTCCAGTGAAAATACCAAACAGGTACGGCAACGTGCTGGCAACGAGGATACTGCTCAGAGATACGGCCGAGGTGCGGCTGAGTTGCAACGTTAGCCAGACGATCCCGACGGTCATCATGCCGTCGCCAACCTGCGAGACCACCTGTGCCAGCCAGACCAGCCGCAGTTCGCCGTATTTGAGTACACCAAAGTGGCGTTGCCAGGCCGGGCGATCGCTCTTAGGCTCTGCACCGTCCGCAGGCAGAGTGTTTAGTGTTCCGGCATCAGCTACCTGCCCTCCAGGCACTACGTCGCCAGTGTCCTCCTCCACTCGTGCGTCCATCGTTTCCCAAACACTCCTCACATCCGTGCCCCAGCCACTGTGGCAGGCCCGCCCCTTGATATGCGGCGACTGGTTGAGTGTCCTGGAGGACGGCGTGGCCCTGGACGCCGACATAGCGACTGCTTCGGACAACCCGCTGGAAGCTCTCGAACTGCTGCGCGGGCCAACCGCAATCCACGCTGTGATCGAACGGGGTCTCGTGGTCGCCTGAAGCTCTAGCCGCGCGGCAAACCGAGGCCGCGGCCGGCGATGATTCCGCGCTGGATCTCGCTTGTGCCGGCGGCGATTGTCGCCGAAACGGCGGTTTCATATGCGTCGGCCAGACGTCCGTTGAGCTTCGCTGCCGGAGAGCCGGGCTTCAGTTCGCCGTACAGGCCGAGCATCTGGATGCCGGTCGAGGCGATGCGCTGCGTCAGCTCGCTGCCGAAAAGCTTCGACATCGAAGCCTCGTGATTGGGGATCTTTCCTTTCGACTGCATCCACGGGATCCGGTACGCGATACTGGTGCCCACCGCCAGCTCAACCGCGCGATCGGCAAGCCGCAGCCGCATCGAAGGATTTCTCTCGAGTATTTCGGGCTGTCCGGCGGCGAACTCGACTAGGGACTCGAGCAGACGGCGTCCGTTGGCGTAGGCGGCGATTCCGGAGCGCTCGAAGTCGAGTGCAACCGCTACCTGGTACCAACCGCGATTCTCCTCGCCGACCAGATAGTCCTTCGGAATGCGCACGTTATCAAAAAAGACCTCGTTGAACCCGTGATGACCGGCGATGTTGATCAGCGGGCGCACTGTAACGCCTGCGGCGTCCATCGGCACGACGAAGGTGCTGATGCCTTTATGCTTCGGCGCGTCTGGGTCGGTACGCGCGGCGAGCCAGCCCCAGTTCGAGCGATGGGCGCCACTCGTCCAGATCTTCTGGCCGCTGAGCACGTAGTCGTCGCCATCGCGCACAGCTCGCGTCTGCAAGGCCGCCAGGTCTGAACCAGCGCCGGGCTCGGAATAAAGCGTGCACCAGACATCCTCACCGCTGGTAATGCGTGGAATGTAGCGATCTTTCTGTGCCTGCGTGCCGTAGAGCATGATCGCTGGACCCACCCAGGCAACTCCCATGCCACCACCGCCCGGCGCCGAGCGGTAGGACATCTCCTCGTTGTAAATCAACTGCTGCATGTGCGTGGCGTCGAGCCCTCCGTAATCGGCCGGCCATGCCATCGCCAACCACTTGCGTTCGGCGAGGCGGGCAGTGAAGCGGCGGGAGAACGCCCAGAGCGCGTCATCATTCTCACCCGGCTGATCGCTACCTTCGAACTCCGAAGCCCAGCCGGACGGAAGCTCGCGATCGAGAAACGAGCGCACTTCGTCGCGGAATGTCTCTTCCTGGCTGGTAAAGCGGAAGTCCATCTCTCGTGCCTCCCTCCGGCGCGCTACGGACATCTGTCCGACAGCGCACTGGTGCGAAGTAAAGCCGTTCGGCCGGCGGCTGCCCTTGCACGGCATAGTAGCACGGACGCTTCCGGAATCATCCCTGGCTAACCGTCACTAACCGCCCAACTTTCAGGCCGAGTATCGGGCGGCAGCGCGGCGCGACGATGCCGCGACGGACAGGATGCCGGTGATCTGATCCAGGTGATCGCCGCGATGTACGCCCGGCTGCAGCACCCAGGCGAGATGGCTGGCCAGAATCATATTCAGCAGCCGGGGCGCGAGGCTGGCAATCGTTCCGTCCAATACCTCGGCGCTGTTGACTGCCTGGCGAAGCGCTACATGCGGCGGCACCGCAAGCCAGGCCGGAAGCGCTGCCGCATTCAGGGCATCCTGGCTCCTGCCAGCAGCGTCATTCCAGTCGACGCCAACCCGCCGCCACTGCTCGACCGCTGCGAACGGCAGCCAGTCTCTGGTTCGGGCGATGAGCTGGCCGACGTCGCCCCTGCGAGCTTCAGCCCGCTCGAACACTTCCAGCATCAATAGAACCTGTCGGTCCCAGAAGGCGATGTGTGCCAGTTTGGCAGCCACCGTCCATCCATCACCTGCGTCACGCAGCAGGTCCGCCTCGTACAGACGGCGACAGAGGGCTTTAAGCCGTTCGCGATTGGCATCATTTTGGGCAAGGATGGCTGCTTGGTCCGGCATGACCGCACCTCTCATGAATGCTGATATATCAGAACATACATTCTAATAGAGATGTCTGCAATCCCCCTCCTGCTCGAACAGCGTCGATATCTGCGACAGAGATCGAATTCGTTAGCCTGGCGCCGCTCGAATCCTGAGCGCAGTTCGCGGTACCCTGTACTGAGAGATGCCGCCGCCGGACGACAGATCGCCGGCCGGTGGGCCAGCCGGCCAGAGTGAGGGAGTAACGATGACTACCAAAGGCCCGAATAACGGAGGCGCCGCCGCAGAGGGCGTCTCCGAAACCAATGAAACTTCTCCGCTGACGAGCGAAACGCCAGCCTCACTGCCCACGGCGAAGACCGCCCCGGCAGCCGCTCCCGTCCCCGGAGATTGGCCGGAACTCGATCAACTCGTTGAAACGGTGAAAACGCGGCGAACTGAAGAGATTGCTCGCCAGGAAGAGCAGCGAAACGCGGCACAGCGCGCAACCAAAGAGGCCCAGAAAGCATGGGCGACCATCGAAGCGCAGCGCAGCCTTGAGGAGATGTCCGCACGGCTGACGAATCTCGGCGTTCTGGCAAAACCGGCCGAAGCAGTCGTCGGGAGCCACTCGGCGGCGCTGGAGTTGTCGCGTTTGCCCAAGGGCGAGGCAGCAACGATCCGCATCGATACCACCCCATCGCGGAACGGCCCGCCGCGCACAACGGTTCAGGTTCAGCGGGGAAACCAGCAACTGCAGCCTGTCACGCTAAACGTCAACTCTGCTTCAGAGCTGCGCCGGACTCTGGTGGACATCGCACAGAAGTTATTGGCCTGACGGCGCCATGCGCGAGAGGCACGGAACGGAGACCCTGCGTGATCGCTCGCAGAGCGGCGGATCGGCTTCTGCCGGGGCAAGGACTCGCGGACTGAGGCGACGCGAGCTTGCATCACTTAATGCCGTCGCCGAGGTGCTCAATCGCAGCACCGACCTACCAGGGGCGCTCTCCCGCACGCTCGCGCTTGTCGCCGACGTACTTGGCCTCCATTCCGGCTGGGTATGGCTGCTAAACGAAGAAGCCGAGTTCTTTCTGGCAGCAAGCTATCGATTACCACCATACCTGGGTCAACCGAGCAGGATGACTGGTTGGCCCTGCCTTTGCCTCCGCACGTTTGCAGCAGGCGACTTGCGCGGCGCGGCGAACGTCAACGTCCTGGAGTGCAGCCGGCTTCAGGATGTCGTGGACGGCACCGACGGTATTCACTATCACGCGAGCATTCCGATCTATCTTGGACCGCAACGCATTGGCGTGATGAACGTGGCCATGCCAGAGTGGCGGGAACTTGCGGCCGAAGAGCTTCAGTTTCTTTATACGATCGGCTATCAGGTCGGCCTCGCCGTCGAGCGTACCAGGCTGCTGGCAGCCCAGCTGAGGCTGGCTCAAGTTGAAGAGCGCAACCGGCTGGCACGAGAAATCCACGACACGGTGGCACAGAAGCTGGCTGGCATTGCCCTACGGCTTGAGGCCGCCGATGCCTTTATGTCACGTGAGCCCGAGCGCGCCCGCTCCGCCGTTCAGCAGGCGGTAGATCTCACGCATACCACGCTTGGGGACGTGCGACGCTCGGTGATGGACTTGCGGGCTGCACCGCTTGAGGGGTCGCCGCTGATCGAGGCACTCAGGCGTCTTGTCGATACCTTCGCCAACGAAAACGGCTTCCGTGCTGAACTCAAGTCTACCGGCCTGGAGCGAGCACTCCCGCCACGACTTGAAGAGGGCATCTTCCGCGTCGTGCAGGAGTCGCTCACGAACGTTGCCCGTCACGCCGCCGCTCACCTGGTTACGGTCTGCGTATCGATTGGCGCTCGGACCGACGATGACCGGCCACAGGTGCTCCGCGTCTCAATTGAGGACGATGGACATGGCTTCGATACCGGCCACACGGATAGCCCTGGCGATCGCGTGGCTGTAGGGCACTTCGGCCTGCTGGGTATGCAGGAACGGGCGCGGGTGCTCGGTGGCACGCTCTCTGTCGCCAGTGAATCGGGGCGGGGAACTCGCGTCGAACTCGTTCTACCGCTGAACGAACTTCATGGGCAGCGATAGAGGCGATATGGCCACGGGTGGGCGGCGCATACGCGTGCTCATCGCGGACGACCATCCTGTTGTGCGCGACGGTCTGTCGCTCATCCTCCAGACCGCGCCGGATATCGAGCTCGTGGGCGAAGCCGCAGACGGCGCTGAAGCACTTGACCTGGCTCAAAGGCTGAACCCCGCCGTGCTTTTGCTCGACCTGAGCATGCCCGAGTTGGATGGCGTCGAGGTGATCCGACGTTTGCATGCCTTCCAATCGGGAATCGGCATCGTCGTATTTACCGCCTTCGACAGCGACGAGCGCATTCTCACGGCCCTTCGGGCTGGCGCTCGCGGCTATCTGCTCAAAGGGGCGCCGCGAGCGGAGATTTTCACGGCAATACGGACGATCGCCGCCGGAGGCACACTACTGCAGCCAGTTGTTGCATCAAGGCTGCTGCAACATATGCGCGGAGAGAGCGAAGATCGGCCGATCGAGCCACTCTCGCCGCGACAGACTGAAGTGCTCCGCCTGATGGCGCGCGGCCTTCAGAACAAGGAGATCGCGGCAGCGTTGACTATCGGCGAGCGGACGGCAAAGTTTCATGTCGAATCGGTCTTGCGCAGGTTGGGTGCTTCCAATCGGACGGAGGCAGTGGCACTGGCAACGCGCCTGGGCCTGCTCGGTTCGTAGTCCGCGCACCGCCAGGCGCGCCGATTAAAGTGCACGGCTGTCATAACGATCTTGCACGTACCGAACAGAGATGTACTATTCGTGAAACGAATCCCGGACGCTCTGATCGGGCACCGGCACTTCAGACCTGTGGAGGCTCGGCGTGCTCTGTACACACCCCGCTGGCGCGATCACCGACCATACCGTCCGTGGATACGACCGCGAAGCGGTTCGCTACGCCTGGCGCGGTGCCTGCCTGGAGTGCCAACGTGGCGTCGTCGGGGTCACGTCCGTCTCGTCTGCACTGCCGCCGGATCGCTTGCACGCCACATTGACAGGCGAGTTGATGGCGTATCTGGGTGTATCGCGCCTCGGCGCCTAAGGGCGCCGGCCTAAGGGCGCCGCCTCACTCTCGATTTGCACCGCGCCATAAGCGGGCCTGTCCGGTCGGACAGGCCCGCTTTACTGATCGATCTCCCTGGTACGCCCCGTCCTGGATGCCGTCGGCGCATCGCGTTCTGTCACCTACGATTGACGTGGGCAACAGAAAGTTCAGGGAGTTGAAGATGGATGGGAATGACAACGGTCATCTGCGCGGCAAAGTTGCGCTGATCACCGGGGCAAGCCGTGGCCTCGGTCGGGCCATCGCCCTCGCCTTCGCGGAAGAAGGCGCCGATCTGGTGCTTTCGTCGCGCCCGGCAAGTGGTGAGGAGTTGCAAGGCGTTCGCAGGGAAGCTGAAGCACGCGGAGCTAGCGTGCTCACCGTTAGCGGCGATGTCACCTCGCGAAACGACGTGGAGCGGCTTGCGGCAGAGGCGTTCACCCACTTCGGCAGGGTGGACATCCTGGTTAACAATGCCTCAGCACTCGGGCCGGTGCCGATGCCGCTGCTCGTCGACACCCCGGTCGACGCGTTCACAACCGTGTTCGAGACGAACGTATTGGCCCCCTTCCTTTTGATTCGGACGATTTCGGGTCAGATGCTGGTGCGTGGAGAAGGGCTGATCATCAACGTCAGCTCCGATGCCGGCGTCGTCGGCTACCCTCGCTGGGGAGCTTACGGCGTCTCAAAAGCTGCCCTCGATCAGCTAACCCGGACATGGGCGGCTGAGCTTGATGGCACGGGTGTCGGCATTGTCAGCGTCGATCCCGGCAGCATGAATACGCTTATGCACCGGATGGCCGAACCCGACGAAGACCCAACCAGCTGGGCCGATCCGCAGTTGGTAGCGCCAGTCTTTGTGCTAATCGCTCTGGCTGGTGCGGCAGCTGTGCACGGCCGCCGCTTTGAAGCGCAGTCTGCCGACCGGCAGCTCCCTACGCCATCGGCGAACGAGCGATCGGACGTTGCCACAGAACTGGTTGCTGCGAATTGAAGGGTTCGCCGATTACTTTCACGCTCCCTCGAGAATTGGAAGCGGGCGGCCCGCCGGAGCGCCGGGGGCTAAGGCGCGACCACGTTCGACTGATGGTGCTGGATCGGCGAAGTGGCACCGTGATTCACTCTCGTTTCGATCACATCG
>JBBRGK010000051.1:0-11944 GCA_038240805.1 Dehalococcoidia bacterium
AATAGAGGCGAGCCCGGCCGCACGATCAGGGGCGATATCCTGTATAGCGCCGAACGCCTGGGACGCCATCGACCAGGCGACGAAAGCGATTATCACCAGCCACGGGAATACACACGCGCGGGCGTACAGCAGACCGAACACTAACGGCGTCACGAAATGAGTGGCGGAGGTCAGGGCGTCGAGGAAGGGGATCTCCTTGAAGCGCAGGGGCGGCATGCTGTAAGCGAGGGTCGTGAACAGCAGGAAGGCGAGCACTGCGGCCGCCTTCGGCGTTGAGGTGGCGAACAGGTAGAAAAGGAATGGCAGGTTGGTGATCGCAACTGCGAGAAAGAGTGCCCGGAACCGCGACGGGCGGATGATCGCCCCTTCGATGGAATTTTTGCGCGGATTTAGCTGGTCGCTTTCGTAGTCAAAAACATCGTTAATGCCGTAAAGCAGGAGATTATACGGCAGCAGAAAATAGAGGCCACCGATGAGCGCCTCACGCCCCCAACCAGCGCCGATCACCGCCACCGTGACGAAGACATAGGCCGTGTTTATCCACGAAAACGGCCGCGATGCCAGCAAAACATCGCTTAGTGTCAACCGCGCTTCAGCGGCGCCGCTTGCCTGCACGCTCAACCAGCTCCCAGGTCATAATTGCGACCGTCGCCAGGGCGACGCCATAGCCAAAATCCTCCAGCGGCACGACCAATAACTGAATTCCGCTCAGATACCGCCAGCCGTATTCAAGCACCGGGCGTCCGTTGAGGTAGCCGTCGAAAATGAACGTCCCGAGACTGAGCCCTACCAATAGTACGTAGAACCGGCCCCGGCGGAACAATCGAGTGCCTGCGATATGGTCAATAATCACCAGCAAGACCAGCGCGATCAGCACTTCGACCGTGTACTCATTCATCGCAGTTTCTGACCGGGCGCTTCGCTTCGGCCGGTCAGTATCGCGCTCAATCGCCAGAGCACGATGGCGCCGTAGGTGATCATCGCTAGCAGGAGGAACTCTTCAACTGGGACACCGGGCAGGGGCCAAAGTCCCACGACGCGCGCAGGACGCGAGCGCCAGTAGCCGCGATGAACGCCAAGGCTATCCCAGGCGAGGAAGATTGACAGGGTAATACCTTCAGCGATGAACAACCGCCGGCCACTCGCGAGGACCTCGGTGCCGTAATGGAGATCCACCCACAGCAACGAGAGCCAGCCTGCAATGAGCAAGATGAGATACTCCGCGTGGGCTGGCAGATTCATCGAGCTTGCCTGCCGCTGCTCACCCGGCGCCGGCAAAGAAGTCTACGGCACGCGCTGTCACCGCAGTGAGGGCACTCGCCCCCCAGGCATGCGGCCCGCCGGGGAACAACTCAAGCGCCGCAGCGACGCCCATGCGGGGCAGCACTTTGGCCGGATAGTGCACGAGGTATGCGTTCTCCCAGCGGCCGGGGTTAAATTTCTGTTTGAAGTGCTCAAGCGAACGCGCTTGATACAGGGACTCCTGCCGTCGTAGAAGACGCAGGGCTGCGAGCCCAACGCGATGACCGCGATCCGGCCTCCCGATGATGCCCTGACCCGCAAATTCGCCGGGCCGAAGACCGCGCAATGGCGTGACCGCCAGTAGTCCGGTTTCAAGGCCTTCGTCTCGATGGCGCTCGAACGCCTCGGACACAGCAAGCTCGACACTGCCATACTCTGCGCCGGGACGACGAATGAAATGCTCGATCGCGACTCCCGAAACGCCTGGCAAAGCCGCCGTAACGGCAATCGCCTGAACCTTGCTGTCCAACTCCACCACGAACCAGCGCCTGCCCGAACGGGCAGCAAGCGGATCGGAGTTCAGGATAAAACCCAATGGCATGCCCCGTCCGGACCGCCACGATTCGCAGACCGCCTGGAGGGCACTTCTCGGGATAGCGTTGCTCTCCACGCCACGCCACTCTGCAGCCCGCGCCCCCGCACGTCTGGCGCGGTTCAGCGCAGCGCGCAGGGCGGCGCCGGCACTCCCACCCAACTGCCAGGCCTGCAGATCAAACACCGGGGTCTCCCCGATCTTCCAGCCAGCACAGCCGAGCTGCGCCGCCAGCACGGCGAATTGTCCGCTTGAAGGTACAAACACCGCATGCCACCGCCGCAGCCGGCACAGGTCAAGGAATTCCCGCAACACCTCTCCAGTGTGCTCCGGTTCGCAGAGGGGGTCGCCGGGGGAAAGCACTGTGCCGAACTTGAGACGATAGCAGATTGCCCCTGTGCGCTGCCGGGAGTAGAACACTCGCCAATCGCCCTGCAGCACAGCCGTCTGCTCAGCGGAGCGAGCGAATTGATTGACCAGCCAGGCCACATTCACGCGGCCATTCTAACTGGTTTCGTAGTTGCTGAGTACGCGAGCCGACGGGTCAGGAGTGAAACGCCGCCGTGCCTTCGTTGAACTCCTCGATCACATGAAAGTCACCGTCATCAAGCGGCGCGAGATCGCCGCGTCGGTAGGCGTTATAGAGGTCGAAAATGCCCGACTTGTGCGGCCGCTTACGTCCAATTGGACAGTTCTGCCAGGCCTCGAGCGATTCATCGCAGTATCCCATGCGCCGCTCACCGCACTTGGGCTGCAGCTGCGCGGCCAGGTCTGGGTAGGTCCGATACACCTCCGCCCGCATCTGCGAGACCACGCGCCGAAACTCCCACTGCGCCCGCGTGCAGAGGCGGAGGTCAGCGACGTGCAGCAACGCCGCGAAATTGATCGTGATCTTGAAGTTCGTGTTCGTCGCATTCGGCAGGACGAAGCGGGCGTCCTCGCCCGGGACACCGGCGGTCACCATCTCCTCGTACAGAGAACCGATCTGGTTCATCAAGCTCTTGTACCGGTCAGTGAATCCGGCTTCACGCACCGTGTCAGGAGTAGTAAACGGAAAACGGCCCTTCTTATAGACCACGTACCGCTGGCTCTGCTGTTCGAACGAAATGCCGACCCGATGCCGCACGAACTGGTGCGAGAAGGCCCGGCTGACACCCGAGAGAGCGAACTCGAACCAAACCTGTTCGAGCGGCGAGATGTGACCCGTCTTGAGCCTCTCTTCGACAAACGACAGCATCTGTTCACGGCTGATTCGTTCGTCATCGATCCGCTCCAGGATCTGGATCGGCGTGAGGGCCGAGTAGCAAACGCGGTAGGCGATATACAGCGACCGAATCGGATCGTTAGAGTGGTCGAGCAGCCGTACCGAGATCGCCATACCCCTGCCTCGTTCTGTTATACTGTGACCGTCTGTTTGCGATAGCATAACGGGCTTGAATAGCGCGCGCAATCGTGCGCGTGGGCGCGGCGACCGCTCTCGATATCGTAGCAGCAGCCGGCCTCATCAGGGGACAGCCTTGTGACACAGTCCCGCCGTCCGAGCCGCGACGGATTCATCCGCTCCTCATCGCTCGATCGGTCTTCGCACCGCACCGGGAGGTCGCTGGCCGCCCGCCCCCGGCGTCCAGGTGGTTCGACAATGGCGGGCAGGCGTGCAAATTACTCAACGTCGAGCCTGTCGCTTCGTGCTTGCCTGTTGATCATTCTGGTCGCCGCCGCAGGCGTACTGGGCTTTCGTGCTCTGCAGTATCGCCTGCGCGGGCTACCAACCGACTCGGCTGGAGCAGCGGCGCCCATCCGGTCGGGTGCGCGATCGGCATGGGTGAATCCAGAGTTCCTGTCTGGCTATCAGAACCGCCTCTCGTCGCTTCTTCAGGGCCAGCCCGGCACATACGGCGTGTCAATCTACGATGTGGGCTCGGGCGCCTCATTCGGAACAAACCAGGACGCTACCTTTCGCGCCGCCAGCGTCAACAAGCTCGAACTGGCGATCTCCCTCTACCGCAGGAGCGTCTCGCACCAGATCAATCTCGACGCCACCACCGTGATAACGGGGGATGACATTCAAAATTACGGCACCGGCACGATCCAACTTGACGGTCCAGGCCAGACCTACAGTTACCGGCAGCTGGCGAAGCTGATGCTCCAGGAGAGCGACAACACCGCCTCGTACGTGATCGGTCGCCGTCTGGGGCTCACCAGCGTAGAAAAAGAGCTCACCTCGTGGGGCTTAAAACAGACATCGATGTCGGAAAACCTGACGACGCCCGCCGATGTGATGTTGTTGCTCGCCCGGTTGCAACGGCGAGAGTTGTTGCCGGCAGCGCAGACAGCCGAGATCCTGGACCTGCTGCAGCACACCGCCTGGACGGGCAGGCTTCAGGCGGGTGTCCCTGACAGTCTGAGGGTCGCGCACAAGATCGGCACCGACATCAACGTCTATAACGACGCGGCGATTTTTCTCGATCCATCACGGCCATACATCGTTGTGGTGCTCAGCGGCGGCACCGAGGAAGATGCGGCGCTCGCCGGCATGACTGATATCTCAGGGCTCGCATACCAGTTCGAGCAGGGGCTCCCGGCAGCCATGCGCAAGTGAGGATCGCAGATCATCAGAAATTGCAGATTAATCGGACAGATGCTCGCCGGACCCTTCGTCGATGGCCGGCGGTCCTTCGATAAAAACGCGCAGGTTTTCAAGACCCATCGCCATGGCCGCAAGATAGCCCTGCTCTACCGCGCCGAAGGAGAAGATCCGCTTCAGTGTGTACATCGGGCCAGCTGGCTCGACGGACGCGGTGACAGCCGAATGACCGGCATCAAGCTCCGTGAGGATGTAGCCAATTGTAAGCGACTCGCCGGTCGCCGTTCTAACCACCAGTTGCAGACGCTCGGGCGGCGCGAGTTCTACCACCTGAACGTGGCCCCCCCGCTCGCCGAGGTCGCGCTGGAGCGCTTCCCAGACTGTCTCGCGCGATGCGGCGATCTCCGCTGTTATTTCCTGTCTCATGTATCCACGTCTATCCGCACATCCAGGCCCGTTTGCCGCCTCTGATACCTGCACCTATTATGCGTAACACGGCCTGGTAAGCCACTTTGGTCAGTACGGAGCATGTCCTATGCGAGCAGCACTGTTCCAGGGTCCCAGCAGAATTCTGATGGCGAATGTTTCAGATCCCGTCCCGGGTGAAGGCGAGGTTCTGCTGCGGGTGCAGTATTGCGGCATTTGCGGCACGGACCTGCATGAGTTCGAGTCGGGCCGCCTTTTCTACGGTCCACAGCGACCGACGGGCACTATTCTCGGGCATGAGTTCTCCGCAGTCGTGGTTGCAGCCGGCCCGGACGTTGCCGGTGT
Source organism: Dehalococcoidia bacterium (assembly GCA_038240805.1). GTDB lineage: Bacteria > Chloroflexota > Dehalococcoidia > CAUJGQ01 > CAUJGQ01 > JBBRGK01. The sequence continues at coordinate 5,190 of JBBRGK010000051.1, forward strand.
GTGGCCCGGCGACCTTGTGGCGGTGAACCCGTCGGAGAACTGTGGCGAATGCAGTTTCTGCCTCGGAGGTGACGAACATCTCTGTCAAAATGCAACTGGAATCGGCTACGGTCGCCCCGGCGGGCTCGCCGAGTATACGATCGCCTCAGCACGCCGCTGCGTCCGGTTCCCGCAGGGTTTCGCCGCTGACCTGGCCGCACTCACTGAGCCGCTCGCAGTCGCGATTCACGCGGTCAGCCGCGCGGCGACGCAGCAAGCTGACACGGTGTTTGTTGCGGGAGCGGGACCGATCGGACAGTTGACGGTGCTGGCCCTCCGTCACGCGGGAGTCAGCCGCATCGTCGTTTCGGAACCTTCGCCGGAACGGCGCGAGCACGCGAAAACCATCGGCGCCGACATCGTCATGGACCCGGTGCGCGAAGATCCGGGTCCTCTCCTGCGACACATCACCGGCGGTCGCGGCGCGGATGTGGCGATCGAGTGCGTTGGCGCACCGGCGTCGCTCGACGACTGTCTCGCCGCCACCCGGCGCGGCGGCCGAATTGTAATCGCGGGCGTTTTCCAAGAGCGCCATCCAGTTGACTTCGCGCGCCTGCTGATGGCGGAACATCAGCTGATTGGCGCCTTCGCCTACCGGGTGGAGTTCCCACAGGCTGCGCACCTGATCAGCAGCGGAGCGATCGACGTGGCCCCGTTGATTTCGCACCACGTTCCCCTCGACGCAGTGCCGACAACATTTGCTGCAATCGTCCACGATCGAGGCGCATTCGAAAAAGTGCTGGTCGAGATGCCGGGCCTCCCCTGATCACCCATAGAGCCCTCACGAAACGTGGACGTAACACGGCCGCAACGGGCTGGAAAACTGCGCGACACCGGGGCGAAACGTTGTGGCGGCATACTGAGCACGGAGGGAGGTCCGATGCTGGTGCAAGCCGTGCCGGAGGTCGAACTTTATACTCTCTCCGACACCGGGCCCGTGCGCGAGGGCAACGAGGATTGCTGCGCTGCAGTAGCACTGACCGGCGAGGGCGGCGTTCTGTCGCACCTGCTGCTCGTTGCGGATGGTCTGGGCGGTCATCGGGCTGGCGAAGTCGCAAGCCGCCTTGCGGTAGCTACTGTGCTATCAGAGGCATCCGGTGAGGGAGCCCCGATCGGGGACCGTTTCCTCAGTCGCGCAATCCAGCAGGCGAATCTGGCCATATTCGATCAGGGCCACGATGATCCCGACTGCTTCAACATGCAGACCACGATGACGGCGGTCGCCATCCAGCATGATCGACTCATGATCGGTCACGTCGGCGACTGCCGCGCCTACCGCGTACGCGGCACGACAATTCAGCAGTTGACCACCGACCACACGCGGGTGATGGAGATGCTGCGGATGCGATTGATTACGCCGGAGCAGGCGGTAAAGCACCCGGCCCGCAGCATGCTGACGCGCTCGCTGGGCGCCGACCTGATCCTCCAGGTAGACACGATCAGGGAAAGGGTCGATCCCAGCGATCTCTACATTGTCTGCAGCGACGGCCTCTGGAGTGAAGTAAGCAGCGAAGAGATTCGCCGCACCGTCACGGAAGTAAGCGGGCCTGACGCCTGCAAGCGGCTGATCGAGATTGGCACCAGCCGGGGCGCCTCGGATAACATGACCATCGGCATCCTCCGTGTGAATAGCGCTACTGCGGCTCCCGCCAGTGTGCCGCGGTGGAAGTCCTGGATCGGTCGCGCCTGATGTGTGAATCTCGAAATACCAGGGAGATGCTCCGTCCAAACGCTGGGCCCGGGGAGCGTGAGTGTTGCTACGACCCGGCGACCGGCTGGACCAGTTTGAAGTGATTCGATCTCTCGGGCATGGCGCTTTCGCGGACACGTGGCTTGCCCGCGACACCGGAACGGCGGAGTCCGTGGTTTTGAAAGTCCCCTCGCCCGCATTGCTGTCCGATCTCGATACCGCCGTGAGGTTCCGGCGCGAGGGGACGATCGCCCGCCGTCTCCAGCATCCGGGCCTGCAATCGATAGCGCGCTCAACTCCGCCTCGCGGCGCTCACTATCTCGCACTCGAGTATTTCGAAGGACGGACGTTGCGAGACTGGCTGATTGAACAGAACCGGCCGGTTTCACCAATCGAGTCCATATCAATCGGGGTCCAGCTCGCGGACGCCCTCGCATATCTCCACGTGCATGGCGTGGTTCATCGCGATCTGAAGCCGGAGAACATTCTCCTGCTCGACGATGGAAGCGTAAAACTGATCGACTTCGGCAGCGCCCTGCTGAAAGGCGCGCGGCGGCTGACGTTCCGCATCCGCGGGGAGGCGGCGGGCACTCCGGACTACATGGCGCCCGAGCAGATCCAGGGACACCGGGGCGATCCCCGAACCGACATCTATTCGCTTGGCGTCGTGCTTTATGAGCTTGTGTCGGGGGCTGTGCCGTTCGGCGGCGACAACGCGAACGCCGTGATGTATCAACACGTTCACAACGAACCCGTACAGCCCAGCGTATCTCGGGCCGGCATCCCGCAACGGCTGGATGAGATAGTTCTCAAGTGCCTGCGCAAGCGGCCCGAGGACAGGTATCAACACGCCGCAGAGCTGAAGCATGACCTGGAGCAGATAAACCGGTCCCCGCAATCCGAACCGGCGGCCCGCCACGATCACCCGATCTCGCTCTGGCGAGCCCGGCTGGCCCGGCATCTGCGCGAGAGGAGTTGACCGTGGCCGAAAGTGACCCTCGCGATGTGCTTCAGCTCATCGAGCAGGAGCAGGTGCGCTTCATCAACCTGCAATTCGTCGATATCCTGGGCATCGTCAAGAGCGTCACCGTGCCCGCGCATCGCTTCGGCCACTGCGTCGAACACGGTGAGTGGTTCGATGGCTCTTCGCTTGAGAGCTTCGCACGGGTATCGGAGAGCGACCGCTATCTGCAGCCCGATCTCTCCACTTTCGCCATCGTTCCCTGGGAGCGAGGGGACAACACCACGGCACGGGTGATCTGCGACGTCTTCACCACAGACGGTGAGCGATTTCAGGGCGACTCGCGCTTCGTGCTGTCACAGGCGCTGTCAGAAGCTCAGCGGATGGGTTTCACTTTCGTCGCTGGGCCGGAGATCGAGTTCTTCCTGTTCAAGCCCGATCCCGACGGCCAGCCAGTGGCGACGCCGCATGACACCGCCGGCTACTTCGACTTATCCACAGATCTCGCCTACCAGGTGCGGAAGGAGATGGTGAACGCGCTCGAAGCGATCGGGATCACGGTCGAAAACAGCCATCACGAGGTCGCGACGGGACAGCACGAGATCGACTTTACCTACCGCGAGGCCCTGAGAGCGGCGGATGACGCGGTGACGTTCAAGTACACCGTGCGCGCAGTGGCGCAGCAGCACGGCCTGTACGCAAGCTTCCTGCCAAAGCCGTTTTACGGGCTCAACGGTTCAGGCATGCACGTTCATCAGGCGTTGTTCGATATCGAGTCTGGTCAGAACCTGTTTTACGACGCCGACGACCCCTATCATCTGTCGCGACTGGCCCGGCATTTCATCGCCGGCCAGCTTGAGCACGCGCGTGGCATGTGTGCCGTGCTTGCGCCGTTGGTCAACTCGTACAAGCGGCTCATCCCCGGCTTCGAAGCTCCCGCCTACGTCTCATGGGCACACAACAACCGCTCAGCCCTGATTCGGGTGCCGGCAACGAGCCGACTCGATGCCGACGCAACAAGGCTGGAGCTGCGCTGTCCTGACCCCAGCTGTAATCCGTACCTCGCTTTCGCGGTGATGCTCCGTGCCGGTCTCGACGGAATCGAGCGGGAGTTGCCGCTTGTCGACCCGGTGGAAGAAAACCTGGTCGGTTTCGAGCCGGCTCTACTCGCCGCATACAACGTCAAGACATTGCCGGCATCGTTGGAAGAAGCGCTGCGAGAACTTCGACGCGACGACGTCGTCTGCGATGCATTGGGCCAGCTCGTGCTCGATCGCTTCGTTGAGGCGAAGGAGATCGAGTGGGAGGAGTACCAGAAGCAGGTGACGCCGTGGGAGCTGCTGCGCTACCTGCCCGTCTATTAAATGCTTTGACGACGGTTAGACATCGACGAGTAAATAGAGGTCGCCGTCACCGAAGTGCTTGTCGCGCACGTATTTGCCCGGCGTGGTAATCAGGCCCCGTGCCCGCGCGACCTCGTACTCGATGGCACAGCCATTGCAGAGCAGGTATCGGTCGTAGTGAATCCCACCGGCAGCCGGCCGAGGCTGTTCGCAGCCGTCGCAGTAAACACGGCCAAAAGCACCTACGCCTCGCGCCACGTCATCATCGACGAAAAGCTTCATCACCGCCCGGATCGCGTCGATCTGCGTAATCGAGAGCGTTCGCTCACGAATGCCGGTATTCGCCAATGATGAAACCGGGAGCGCGGAGCGCGGAATGAAACTCCTCTTTGCGGCGGGCTCGAAGCGTGAAGCTGACCTCCTGCCATGGGGCGGCAGCTGCTGAGGGGCGACCATCTGAAGGTTCCTCCCGGTGCTGAGCCGGCTCGAATCGAACGCTGAAACGAGAGCGCCGATTCACTGGTTGTCCAGCACCTGAACCATTTTAGACAGACGCAGAGTGCAACCGCATAAAGCGCCGGGGGTATTACATTTCACCGATATGTCGCCCAAACGACCAGTGTCAGGGTATGCGCCCGGTCCGTCATCTGCCACCCATGCGGAGCTTCGCAACGACGACTGGATAGCTAACCGGCCGCCTGCATAATCGGCTGATCGGCCTCAAGGATGTAGCCGATGCCCTGGACTGTGCGAATATACCGCGGCTCGGCGGGGTTCTTTTCGAGCTTTTGCCGGAGGCGGCTTATCCAGACACGAAGATACTGAAGGTCGTCGCGATATTCTGGACCCCAGGTGCGGGTGAGCAGATCCTCGTGCAGCATCACTCTGCCGGCGTTCGCGCATAGTTGCTGCAGCAATTGCCATTCGGTCCGGCTTAGTACCACGGACTTCCCTTCAACGAAAACGGTACGACGTGCCAGATCGATCGTGATCGTGCCACACTCAATCCGGCTGCCTGTGGATGGCGCCTCCCGCGATTGAGAGCGTCGCAAGACCGCCCGAGCACGCGCCGTCAGCTCCTCGGGATTGAACGGCTTCGGAATGTAGTCGTCGGCGCCAAGTTCCAGGCCCATGATCTTGTCTGAGTCCGTGCCCTTTGCAGTGAGAAGTATCACCGGCACGCCCGACGTCTCCCTCAATGCCTTCAGAACTGCGAGCCCGTCCATGCCTGGCATAATGATGTCGAGCACCACCAGGTCAGGACGCTGGCGCTGGATCGCCTCAAGCGCCTCTTCACCGCGCGCCGCCATGCTCACGGCGAACCCCTGGGCGGTGAGTTCGATACGCAGCAGACGCAAGATCTTGTGGTCGTCGTCCACCACGAGCACGAGCGGCTTGTTCATCTGATTACCGCCTCTTCACGGAACGACTGACCGAGGATCCAGGTGGCGGACACTGAGCGGCTGCGGGCGTACTGTACCACGCCGGCCGGTCCGCAGGAACATTCGACAGATAACAGGTGACAGGTGACAGGTGACCGTCGGGTTGTGCAGTCGAAGTCGCATTGACAGGCACCCGCCGCGGGTTATGATCGAAGTACGGCGCCTGGCCGACCCGGCGCTCTCGGGGCGACAGTCCAATGCAAATTGATTGGGATCAAACGGTCAACGATATCTTCAGCGACAAGATCATCTGCCTCCGCTGCGGAAGGCTGACGCCGGAGGTAGTCGTCGGTTTCTCACGTTCGCCTGCCGTCGCGGCATTCTCTCCTCGCCCGCACGAGTGCGCTCATAAGGACGAGTGCGACGCTCGCCGCATGGTCATCGTCTGCGAGGCCTGTGCCCGCGAACTTCGCCTCCGCGCTCGTAAAATCGACGAGGAGACGATGATGGGCATGATCATCTCCGAGTGCCGGCGCGAGCTGGACGACTGTCTTGACTATCTTTCGGACTACTGGCAGGAAGACCTCGATATCTCGCCCGAGGATATGGATCGACGGCTTGAAGAGGTCGACCCGGACGTGTTCGAGGATGAAAACCAGCGACGCTCCAAGCTGGAAGACGAATACCTCACCCTGCACGTCTGGTTCCGGCAGCACCACCGTGCCATACCCGACCCGGGCTGGCGTTCGGAATACGTCGAGGAGATAATCGCCCTCGGCTACGCTACTCGCCTGGGTGAGTAACGCTCTCCACCTGCCGTAGCCGATCGTCTAACTCTGCGTGAGACGCTCAAGCAGCGATACCTGAGCTTCTTACTGCTCGTTTGTCGTTATGACGGTGGGGCTCCAGTCGCCGGTGAGCCCTTGTCCGTGCAGAGAGGTGCTCCCCTCGCGCGAGATATCCTTCTCGGTCATCAGTCCCATCGCCACGATGAATCCATCCAGTTTGTCCGGTACCTGTTCCTCGCGATTCACGAGCGCGCCATCGACGTACCACTCCACTGTGTCCGCCGAGCGGCTATAGGCGAGCCGGTAGTCGTGGCGCTGCCCCGGCTCAGTGGCGATCTCAAGCTCCTTGAACAGGGCGAAGTACTTGATACGGCCCGTGTCTGGCACGGTGACTCCCGGAAAAGGGAGACGCGCATAGACCGTCGCGATCGTGTCGTTGCTGATAAAGAAATCTAGCGCCCAGCCGGAGGCGAAGTCGAGCAGGTTGTAGGAAACGAAACCATCATACAGATCGCCTGCCAGGGTGCCATGCCCCCGAGCGCCGATGTTCAC
>JBBRGK010000052.1:0-11935 GCA_038240805.1 Dehalococcoidia bacterium
GGCGGCGGCGAGGACAAAGTGGACGAGGGGATGAAAACCCTGCTGGCGATCAGGCAGCGCCAGGTCAAAGAGTACGTCCAGCGTGTTCGCGTAGCAGGCTTCGGCGAGCGATTTGAGAACGGGCGCGCCAACTCGATGCTCGACGCCTACCTGAGGGTGAACTAGCTCTCATCGCCCGTCAAAACTCAGGAGGCAGCCCGCATGGTCCAGGAACGCTCGAACCCGCCGTCCGACGATAAGGCGGCGGAGACGCCCGCGCCGGCCGCTCTGGACCTGAGCTGGAAGGCGATGACCATCCAGTGGGGCACCCGGGCGCGAATCCATCCGCAGGGTGGGCTCACGATCGGTGCACTCAACACAGGCGCCTATGCGGAGATCCCCGATTATTGGGAGGATCGAACCCGCATGCCGCGGGGAGCGTTCAGCCCTTCTGGCTCGGTCGGCGCCCCGATCGGCGGCTATTACCTGCGCCATAAGTCCGACCTCTGGTCCGATAACGCGCCCGAGCTGTACGAAGAAGGAATCTCCCGCCGCTGGTCGTCAGCAGACAGCATCCCGTGGATCGAGTGCCGGCACCTGCCCGACGATGTCGAGCTTGCGTTGTGCCAGGTCTCAACCGAACTGAGCCAGCAGGCATCGATCGAGATCGAGGTCGTCTCAAGCTGGCTGCAGATGATGAGCTACGGCTATCACGAAGTAAAGCTCTTCCTTGCGACAGAGAACTTCGACGCAGGCAGACACTTCGAGGTGTTTCGCAAGCGGGCGATGGTGAACGGCGGCGGACTCGGGCTCGAAAGTCCAGGACAGGTCAACCGCCTGCTGCTCGAAAGCCGCGCCGGCTGGTCAGAAACGTCGCTGCTGCTGCACATCTTTCGCGGCATTTTCACCCGCACGCTCTACCGCTACCTGAGCGCCTATGCGCCGTCCCCGGTCGAAATGCTTATCGGCCGGCGCGCAGTGCAGGATAAATCGCGCCACATCGCCTACTCGATGGGTCACCTGAAGTACGCCGTCAACCACGTGCGTGGCTTTGATCGCAACATCAACGCCGGTTTGGCGCAGGCCGAAGCCGTTGCCGCGCGCGACGACGCCGACCCCGTACTGTGGGAGGCGCTTGCCTGCATCTTTGGCGGCGGCGTACGCGGCATGGACGAAGGCATGAACATCGTGGCGAAGCTTCGCCGTGACTACGTGCGTTCGTACTTGAGCAGTCTGAACTGGATTGGTGTCGATCACCGACCCACCCTCACGTCCAGCTACGTCGCAATCCTCGAAACATAGCCGCTAACCGTTGCCGCCAAGTGTTGCAGCTAAGCGTGACCGCTCCCTGAACAGCAAGCGAGGCATCCATGCCAATATATGTCTACCAGTGCAACCGCTGCGACGTGCGCAGCGAGCTGTTCTTTCGGGTCATGAACTCGGAGCGGACCGTTGCCTGTGAGGCATGCGGCTCGGTGGAAGTGGAACGAGTGTTCACGCCGTTTGCGATTTATCGCTCGGAGTTAACCCGGCTTGAGCAGCTCGACCCGTCATATTTCCGCCGCGTAGATCGGGCGATCGCGAACACCCCCGAAGCTGAACCGATGCGACACCTGAACCGCATGACGCCGTTTGATTCCACGCCGGACCCCGGTGACCCGATCAAGTTCTAACAGGAGCACACCAATGCCTGAGTTCCCTTCTGTCCAGTGGCTGGAACAGGTCGCAACGCTGGCGATGTCCGACGCGGCCTACAAAAAAAGCGGGCGCGTCGATATACAGGCCGGCATCCGCGTGGGCGATCAGCAATACGGCATGACCTTTGATGTGTTCGAGATCCGTGATGTGCGCGAGCTGAGCTTTGACGAGCTGCGCGATCTCGACTTTTACCTGGAGATGGAACCCGAGCGCTGGCGTGCAATGGTGGAGGACATCAAGGAAAATGGCCATGCCGGCCTGAACTACACGCTGAACACGATCGATCTCAAGCTACCGGACGGGCTCGCGATCAATGCCACCGGCGACGGCTACCGCATGGATAAGTTCTTCCGCTTCAACCAGAGCCTGCAACGCTTCTTTGACCTCTCCGCTCAGATCGAGACCACGTTTGCGCTGCCCGCCTCACCGGCCGGCTAGCAGGACCCTCGGGGACACGGCCGCATGACCACGACTCAGCCTGTTGAACACCACCTGTTCGGACGCTCCTCCACACATCAGCAGCCGCGGGTGCGCAAAGCTGAAGGAGTGTGGATCGAGACGGAGGATGGGCGCCGGATCCTCGACGGATCGTCGGGGGCGCTGGTTGCCTCGATCGGGCACGGCGTGCGGGAGGTGATCGAGGCCCAATATCGTCAGGCCGAGAACATCAGCTACGTCCACGGCACCCATTTCACGGTTGACGCACAGGCGGAGATGGCCGAGCGCCTTGCCGAGATGGCGCCGGGTGACCTCGACCGCGTCTACCCGGTTTCCGGCGGCTCCGAGGCCAACGAATCGGCAGTGAAGCTGGCCCGGCAGTACTTCCTGGAGATCGGCCAACCGTCCCGCCACCTGGTTATCGCTCGCTGGACCAGCTATCACGGCAACACGCTCGGCGCGCTTTCGCTCTCCGGCCACGTCGCCCGTCGCCGGCAGTACATCCCCCTTCTGCTGGCTGAGCCGCATATACCTCCCTGCTACTGCTATCGCTGTCCATTCGACCTCACATATCCCTCGTGCAGCGTGAAATGCGCTCACGCACTTGAAGATGAGATCAAGCGCCAGGGACCGGAGTACGTCGCTGCTTTCATCGCTGAGCCCGTCGTTGGGGCCGCCGGCGGGGCAATCGTGCCGCCGCCGGAGTACTTCCCCATCATCCGAGAGATCTGCGACCGCTACGGGGTGCTGTTTATCGCCGATGAGGTGATGACGGGTATCGGCCGCACCGGCGAGACATTCGCCGTCAACCATTGGAACGTGCTTCCCGACGTGATCACAACCGGAAAAGGCGTCGGCGGCGGCTATGCGCCGCTGGCCGCGATGATCGTGAGCGAGCCGGTCTACCAGGCGATCGCCGGTGGCAGCGGCGCTTTCGTCAACGGCTTCACCTATGGCGGCCATGCCCCTTCGATGGCGGCCGGCGCGGCGGTACTGAAGTACGTGCAGGAGCACGACCTGGTGGCACAGGCGGCGCGCCGCGGCGACTACCTGGCCGGCAAACTGGAGCCGCTGCGCCAACGCAGAATCGTCGGTGACGTACGGGGAATCGGTCTGATGCACGGCATCGAATTCGTGCGCGACCGTGCGACAAAAGCTCCGTTTCCGCGGGCACTGCACGTCGCCGAGCGGATCGGGGAAGCTGCCTTCGAGCGCGGCCTGATCATCTACCCCGGCTTCGGCAACGCCGATGGCGTAGACGGCGACCAGATCCTGATCGGACCGCCACTCGTGATCTCCGAACCGGAGCTCGATCAACTTACTGCCATGCTCATTGGGGCCATCGATGCTGTGGAGGCGAACCTCGACCGTGAGGGCAAGCTCGCCTGACCGCTTCCAACCTGTTCAGTTTCGCGTGAAGATGCCAATCTCGAGTCGTCCGCGCAGTGTGATAGCGCCGTTTCAGCCGGCAATATCCTTCGCCGCACCTCACCGTTAACCGCCTCACACGCGGGTTCCGTCGGCTGCTTGCTTCCACTGCACCACTTCGTGATACTTAACACGACCGACGCGTCGGTCGGTTTCGTGGCGGAGTGCAATGGCAGAAGAGCAGGCGCGTAGTGTGGCGCGTAAGCAGCGCATCCTCGACGCAGGGATCACGGTCTTCTCGCGCAAAGGCTATCGTGACGCCGCTGTGGACGAGATCGCGGTCGAATCGGACACCTCGAAAGGAGGTGTCTACTTCCATTTCCCCAACAAGCAGTCGATCTTCCTGGCACTGCTTGAACAGATGGGCAATCTGCTGCTGCGAAGAGTTGAAGAGACGATGCTCGCGGCGCCCGATCCGCTCGCCCGTGGCGACGCTGCCCTGCTGACCGCGCTCAGAACGTTCGGCGGTCACCGCTCGCTTGCGCGGCTGTTCCTTGTTGAGGCGATGGGTGCCGGCCGGGAGTTCAACGAGGCGATGATGCAGTTCCACGACCGCTTCGCCGGCCTGATTCAACGCCACCTGGATGACGCAGTCGCGCAGGGCGCCATTCCAGCGCTCGACACCGAGATCACCAGCGTCGCCTGGTTCGGCGCTGTGAACGAGGTCACGACCCGCTGGCTGCTCACCGGCCGCCCGAAACGCCTCGAAGACGCCTATCCAACTCTTCGCATCATGCTCGCCCGCAGCGCGGGAATCACGCAGCCGTGATCAGCCGCGACCAGCCCCGACACTGCCCCGTCCAACCGCCTGCAACCCGAACCACAGTTCAGATCAAGGGGGCCCATCATGCACCGAATCTCGCGCCTTTCCCTGCTTCTCCCGCTTCTGCTTGCCGGCGCCGCCTGTTCGTCCGCCGGGAATAACACGCAACCCGCCGCATCTCCGAGGGGTGGTCCCCCCGCTGCTGGCGGTGCTACTACCGCCGGCAACAGCAGCTCACTCAGCAAGGTCACAGTCGGCTACGTCCCGATCCTCATCTATGCGCCGATCATGCTCGGTGTCGAACGCGGCTACTTCAAGGACCAGGGGCTGCAGATCGACCTGCAAGCGCTTGCAGGCGGTGCCGATATGTTAACGCAGACAGCGGCGGGGAATTTCGATGTCGGCGCTGGCGGCATCGGTTCCGCATACTTCAACCTTGCCGCTAGAGCGCGCTCGCTGAACCAGGCCCAGCCGATCCGTATCGTCGCCCCCCTGCACTCCGAACGGCCGCCCCTTGCGACGCCGCTGGTCATCGGCAAGAAGGCGTTCGATGAGGGCCGGGTCACCCAGATCAGCGACCTCAAAGGCAAGAAGGTCGCGATCGACGCGCCCGGCGCGGCCACAGAGTATTGGCTCGAAAAGGCGCTGAACGCCGGCGGGCTCACATCGAAAGATGTCGAGGTGCTCAGCATTCCGTTCCCCAACATCGCCCAGGCGCTCGACTCCGGCGCAATCGCCGGGGCGATGCTCGGTGAGCCCTTTGCCACCCAGAGCATACAGCAGGGCCTGGTCCACGTGCTCAATAACTCGTTCCTGGACGGTGACCAGCCAACTGCCGTGTATTACAACAGCGACTGGGCCGCAAAGCACCCGAAGCTGGCGCAGGGGTTCATGAACGGCTACCTGAAGGCTGTGCGCGACCTGGAGAGCGGCGGCTGGAGCGATCCGGCAACGCTGGCGATCCTCTCGAAGTACACGCAGGTGCCGGCAGAGACCATCGCCAGAGCATCGAGACCATTCGGTGTGCCGGACGGCGCCGTCAACATCGCCTCGATCGAGAACCAGCAGAAGTTTTTCCAGCAGCAGGGGCGGCTCACCTACGATCAGCCGCTCGATATCGCCTCATTGATCGATTCGCAGTATGCACAGGCAGCGGTGAAGGCACTTGGCAGTTTTGCAGCGCACTAACCCTGCGGTGACTTCGACGGGCCGCGTCGGCTTCTTTTCCGACTGTCCGGTCAAAGTAACGGCCACGGGGCTGACGAAGCGATACGAGGGCGCGTCTGGCCCAATCGACGCTATCGCGGGGCTCGACCTGGTTGTGCGCGACGGTGAGTTCGTCACGGTCGTTGGCCCGAGTGGCTGCGGCAAGAGCACAATGCTCCGTATCCTTGCCGGCCTTGACCGGCCGACGTCAGGCGATGTGTCGGTCCTGAATCGACGCCGCAATCCCACGGCGACCGTGTTTCAGGGCGTTTCTCTTTTCCCCTGGTCACGTATTGAAGAGAACGTCGCTTATCCTCTCTGGGCAGCCGGGGTGGGCAGGCGAGAACGCCACAACGCAGCCCACGCCGCCCTGGTGCGGGTGGGGCTGGAGCAGTTCGCCCGCGCCTATCCGGCGCAGCTTTCCGAGGGGATGCGGCAGCGGGTCGCGATCGCACGGGCGCTCGTGGCCGACGCCGATGTTTTGCTCATGGATGAACCGTTTAGCGCTCTGGACGAGCCGACCCGGCTGCTGCTGCAAGAAGAACTACAACAGTTGCTTGCAGCGAGCGGACAGACGGTGATCTTCGTGACGCACAGCATCGACGAGGCCGTTCTGCTCGGTGACAGGGTGGTCGTACTCAGTGCCAGGCCATCGCGGGTGTGCGCGGAGTTTGCAGTGCCGTTCGAGCGTCCACGCCGTTTCGATACGCTGCGCCGTGACCCCGCGTTCGGTGAGTTGACCGTGGCCGTGTGGAGCGTGCTGCGTACCGAGGTGACCGGGAAAGCCGCATCCGCGTGCGACTGAAGGGGCTGCGGACGCTGCTTCTGGCGCTTGGAGCGCCGCTGCTTCTCGTGCTGCTGTGGGAGTGGTTGAGTCGATCGCGGACGCTAAACCCGCTCTTCTTTCCGCCGCCCAGCACGGTAATGCACACGTGGTGGAGGTTGATTCGCAGCGGCGGCTTACTGCTGGACGTGCGGATCAGCATGGCGCGGCTGCTTGCCGGATTCGTGCTCGGCGCGATTCCTGGCGTGGCCCTCGGCATGGCGATGGGTCTGTGGCGTCCGGTCAGGACCGCCCTGCTGCCAACAGTGAACGCGCTTTACCCGATTCCCCGGATCGCGATCCTGCCTCTGGTGCTGGTCGTGTTCGGGATTGGCGAGTCGGGCAAGCTCTTCATGGTCGCGTTCAGTGTTTTCTTCCTCATGCTGTTGCAGACAGTTGCCGGCGTGTCGCAGATCGAGCCGGTGATGCTGGATGTGGCCCGTTCGGTGCGGGCGTCACGCTGGCGGCAGTATCGCTCGGTCGCCCTGCCGGGCGCGCTGCCGTCAATCTTTACCGGCGCCCGGCTGGCGCTTGGCTTTGCCCTGATTGTGATCGTTGGGACGGAGTTTTTGGCGGCTAACCACGGCGTTGGCGCGCGCATCTGGCAGGCATATCAGGTGCTGGATATCGAGACGATGTATGCCGGGCTGGTGACGACCGCCCTGATGGGCTGGGCGCTCTCCCTGCTCGTCGGCGTGGTTGAACGGTTCGCGATTCCCTGGCAGAGGCGATGATGAAAGCAGCAACTACGCTCCCCTACCTGAGGCCCGGCTGGCGAATCTGGCTGCGTGCGACGCGGCCGCGCACGCTGAGCGCCTCAGTAGCGCCCGTTCTCGCGGGCTCGGCACTTGCCTTACGCGGACACTTCTCTATCCTGCGGTTCCTGCTCGCCCTCGTCGGAGCTGTCGCGATTCAGGCGGCGACTAACATGCTGAACGAGCACTTTGATCACGTGCAGGGGCTCGACCTGACCCGGCCGAAGCGGGCAGACATGGTTGTCCAGACCGGCGAAATGGGTCACAACTCGCTGTTGTACGGCGGCACCGTCGCCATGCTGTTGGGCTCGTTATGTGGACTCGTCCTGGTTTTCATGACCGGACCGAGCCTGCTGGTGGTCGGCCTGCTTAGCGTTATGGCGGGCTATGCATACACCGCCCGTCCGATCGCCCTCGGCTACCACGCCCTGGGCGAACTGACGGTAATTCTGTTCATGGGTCCAGTTATCGTCATGGGCGCAAACTTCGTCCAGACCGGACATTGGACTGCTTCCGCACTCCTGCTATCGGTCCCGCTTGGCATGCTTGTGACGGCGATTCTGCACGTCAACAACGTTCGCGATATGGACGACGACCGCACCAACGGCAAACGCACGCTGGCCAACCTGCTTGGCCGCCGGGTGGCGGAGTACGAATACCTGCTGCTGGTTCCGGGATGCTATCCGATCCTGATCGTCGCGGTCGCTTTCGGGGCTCTACCGGTTCCTGCGCTGCTATCACTGCTATCGTTTCCGATTGCACTTCGCCTCTGCCGTCAGCTTGTGGGCAGCTACGGCGTGCAACCTCTGGACCGGGTCATGATTGGAACCGCGCGTCTGCACCTGATGTTCGGCCTGTTGACTGCCGCCGGACTCGTGATCGAAGCGGTTCGCGTGCGCGTCTGAGCGCCCCCTGACGCGCACCGAAAGGCGAGAGTCTTAGCCCTTGTTGCCTACCACGACAGTCTGCTTGCCGGTCCCGCCTGCCGCCGATACTGACCTACCCGCCTCGGACATCGAGCGGGCTGCTTCCTTCAACTCCTCGTACGCGTCGCGAATGCAGTCGGCGAAGAGCCACACATCGGGAACGAGGCGCGGATCGACCGTGGCGCCGAATGTGAGTTTCTGGTTGTAGCTCAGGACGGCGACAAAAAGGCCGATCCCAGATGCCAGCGGCCCCAGCGGATACCAGTGCAGCAGCTTCTTGCCGCTCAGGTAAAGCGGGATCTGCGGGCCGGGCACGTTGGTGCAGACGGTGTTCAGCATCGTGTTGGGCATGTCCATCCGGCTGAACAGCGACTGCCAGCTCGGAGGAATGCCGCGGGTCATGTCCGTCATCGCGTAGAGCCCCTGGGCCTGGCCCTGGGCTTTCAACCGTTCCATCGCGTCACGCTCGGCGTGGAGCCGTTCGACCGGATCGTCGATGCCAACAAAAAGCGGCGCAAACATCATCGAAACCAGGTTGCCGAGCGCACCCGACTCCTCGGGCCGCCTCATGCTGACCGGGCACATCGCACGGAGCTCCGTATTCGTGACGTCGTAGCCATGCACACGCAGGTAACGTCCGAGGGCACCGGCCAGCACCGTAAGCACGACGTCGTTTACGGTCCCGCCCAGGGCGCTTCGAATGGCGCGGACTTCGGGAAACGAGCATTCGTGCCAGGCAAACTGCCGCTGGTCCGAAACCTGACCATTGAACGGGGTGCGCGGTGCCGGCTGCATCATATAGGGCATCGTGCTGGTCATGACCTTCGTGAGTTGTTCCGCCCGCGCGTTCATCTCCGAAGGCCGGAAGAGTCGAAAGCTCTCGGTGGCCCAGTTCTGCGCCGCCTCGGACAGAGAATCTCGCACCGCGTCCTGTAACAGCGTGAGCGGATCGGGCAGCGGCACAGGCCGCCAGGGTTCAGCCGGCGGCGCTGGAGGTTCTGCCTTTGCGGTCAGGTCATGCAGCACCATTTGCAACTCGACGCCCGAAATGCCATCCACCATCGAGTGATGGATCATGGCGAGCATCACGGTGTTGCCGCTCTCGTGACCCTGCAGCAGAACCAGTTTCCACAACGGGCGGTTGCGGTCGAGCACCCGGGCAAACTCGTGGCCGCCGGCCTCTGACAGGGTGCGATCATCGCCCGGCGCGGGCAACCGGATCTCTGCAACGTGGTTGTCGACGTCAAAATCCGGGTCGTCTTCCCAGGTTGGGTGAGCGATCCCGAATGGCGGCGAGACGACCTTCTGGCGGTAACGCGGAATAAGGTGGAGCCGGCCCAACACGACGCGAACCAGCTCATCCTTCGTCACGAGGCCGTCATAGACGTTCACCGAGCCGACGTGCATCGGCTGCGTGGGGCGCTCGAGGTAGAGGAACGATGCATCCTGCGTGGTCAGGCGACGATTCAGATCGGTGCGTGCCACTGTTTCTGCCCCCGGTGCACAGTTGGATTCGAGCGTGAGTCGATGCCGCCAGTATAGCGCCGCACCCACGCTCGGGTGCACCCGGCCGACTGCATGAGGGCAGGTACGGGGTTTATCCGGGAAGGAACCAGTGCCGGAACTGCTCCTCGCTCTCAAATTGCGGTACGCTGCCCGCATCCGGGTCCTGGGAGCGATACTCGCGCTCAAAACGCTCGAAGGTTAACACGGTCAACGCAACCTTACCGGCGGGCTCATCCTCACGGACGAACTCAAAGCGCTCATCGCTGTCTCCAAGGATCTCAAGCACGGTGTAGGTGTGCGAGCCGTGATCGTCCTCCCAATGAATGACCACCCGCTTGTCCCAGTCCTGGCAAAGCAGGAATGGGTGCAAAGCGATGCCCTCGGCCCCCGTGTCGGTCTCGACCAGCAGCACATTCCTTCGCTCTGCCGTGCCGGCGACGGCGGGCATACACGTGCTCGGATAGGCAAGCGCCCGCACACTGTCCATGGTCATCATTTCGCCCACCTCCCGATCAATGCGCCCCGGACGCCGCCAGACGATTTGTGCAGCAGGCCGTCCGTCATCGATGCCATCATATCGGTCGATAGTACAAACCGGCACAGGCTGGCACTATAGACGCAAAGCTGCTGCAATGCCGCGCGGCAAACAGTGTATCCAGAAGAGGGAGCATCTTGCGATGGCCGGCAACGCATTCCCGACCCACTTCATCGACCGCGCCTACTCACTCTATCCAGACAAGGAAGGGATCGTCTGCGGCGACGAGCGCTTCACCTACCGGGAGTACGCCGAGCGGGTGAGCCGCCTCTCCCACGCTCTGGAGTCGCTCGGCGTGAAGAAGGGTGAAAGGGTCGCTTACCTGGGCGCGAACTGTCACCGGCTGCTTGAGGCCTATTACGGCGTCGTGCAGACGGGCGCCGTGTTGATGCCGCTCAATATCCGCCTGGCGCCGAAAGACTTCCTGTTCATGATTGACGATGCAGAGGCGGCCACGCTGCTGGTCGAGCGGTCGCTTGCCAATCTGATCGAGCCGATCCGGGAGCAGGCGAAAACGCTGAAGCGGCTGGTGCTGCTCGGCGAGGGCAACACCACGCTCGATGGCGCAGATTACGAAGAGATCCTTGAGGCCGCGCCGGAGCATTTATATCCTCGTCCGGAGCTCGACGAAGACGACACGGCAGAGATCTTCTATACCAGTGGCACCACTGGCAACCCGAAAGGGGTCATGCTGACCCACCGCAATTTGTACGCCAACGCGATGAATTACATCTGGGGCTCGCAGTTGACCGACGCGGACATCCAGCTCCACACCGTGCCGCTTTTCCACGTCAACGGCTGGGGCACTCCCCACGCCGTGACTGGAACCGGTGGCAAGCACGTCATGCTGCGTTCGTTTGTCCCGCAGCAGGTGCTGGAACTGGTGCAACGCGAGAAGGTCACGCTTTGCGCGATGGTGCCGACGATGATCAGCGCCCTGATCAACTTTCCCGACCTTGAGAAATACGACTTCTCCTCAGTACGCCGGCTCGTCTCAGGCGGGGCGCCATCGCCCTGGGCGCTGGCACGCGAGGCGGCAGAGAAGCTCAAGGTTGAATTCGTGGTGGGATACGGCATGACTGAAAGCACCCCGATTCTCACGATGTCCAACCTGCGCGCCGATCTAAGCCATCTCTCTGCGGAGGAGCAGGCAAAGATCCGGGTCAAGACCGGCCTGCCCGTCATTGGCTGCACCGTAAAGGTTGTGAAGGAGGACGGCGACGAGGTACGCCACGACGGCGAAGAGGTCGGTGAGATCGTCGCGAAGGGCGACAACATCATGAAAGGCTACTGGCGCCGTCCAGAGGAGACAGCACAGACCCTGCGCGGCGGCTGGCTGCACACGGGCGACCTGGCGACCGTTGATCGGCACGGCTACATCAACATCGTCGACCGCGGCAAGGACATCATCATCTCCGGCGGTGAGAACATCTCCTCCGTCGAGGTAGAAGATGCGCTCTACGACCATCCGGCGGTGCTGGAAGCAGCGGTAGTCGCCAAACCCGACCAGCGTTGGGGAGAGATCGTGCAGGCCATCGTCGTGCTAAGGCCGGGTATGAGCGCGACCGAGGAACAGCTGATCGAGCACACACGCGGTCGCCTGGCGCACTTCAAAGCGCCGAAAGGCATCGATATCGTTGACGTGCTGCCGAAAACGGGCACGGGCAAGATCCAGAAAAACGCCCTGCGCGAGAAATACTGGCAGGGCTTCGAGCGCCGGGTTCACTGACGCAGCCTACCGACGCAGATCGGGGTCGGTCTGAGTCACGCGCGTGCGAACCGTGAACACGCCGTCGCCGCTGAGCACGCCGCCCCGTGAGAAGAGCCGGCCGTGCTCCCAGTTGGAGAGGCCGAGCTCGGGCCGCCCGAGAGCGTACT
>JBBRGK010000053.1:0-11823 GCA_038240805.1 Dehalococcoidia bacterium
AGGGCGAGACGCTCCATCACACCCCCGTCGGTGATCTACGAGCCACGGCTAATCCCCGCGCAACTTCCGGATCGTTGCGGTTCCCGATAACCATCGATGCAACAGAAACGAGAACTGGTCCATCGACGCCGCTTGTAGCATCGGGGCTGTGATCGGGCCTGTCAAATGGTCCAATGTGTCCTCCCGCGCATGAGGGAAGGCGCCGCACGGTCCTGATTTGTTGCCTCAATCTTTACGACTCCTCGTAGGATGCGTATCCCGCATTGCGGTACCATAGGTCGCACGTGGGAGGCTGCGGAATATCCACGCACGGCTTAGTAGCCAGGGAGTGCGAACCGCGTGTCGACGACCTCCGAGCAATTTGGCCGCTATGAGCTTCGCGGTGAGCTGGGACGGGGCGGATTCGCCACCGTCTATCGAGCATGGGACCCGTCGCTCGGGCGAGAAGTCGCCCTGAAGGCGCTGCAACCTCACCTGGCCAGTGAACCGAACGTCCGGCAGCGCTTCCTGGTCGAAGCCCGGACGATCGCCAGGCTCCACCATCCAAACATCGTCACCGTCTACGAGGTAGATACGCTCAACGATCGACCGTTCTTCACGATGGAGCTGATCGAGGGCCCCACATTACGCACGCTCACCGCTGCGGGAGAGGGCCTCCCGTTGCCGCTGGTGGCCTATATCATCCAGGACCTCGCCTCGGCTGTCGACTATCTCCGTACGCACCGGCTCGTGCATCGAGATATCAAAGCGTCAAATGTGATGCTCGACACGAGAGATCGCATCGTCCTGATGGACTTCGGCGTGGCGAGGGTTATCGACGAGACCCAGCTTACGAATAGCGGTGTAAGCATCGGCACTCCCGAAGCCATGTCGCCCGAGCAAGTACACGGTCAACCAGCCGGCCCGGCGGCCGACATTTATGCGCTCGGCGTGCTCGTGTATCGCCTGCTGGCTGGCCGGCCTCCCTTCATCGGGGATTCCATCCACGTCGTACATGCCCATGCCTACGAGCCCCCGCCGCCGCTTGCCGAGTTCCGTCCGGGTCTGCCACGGCGTGTGTACGCCGCCATCGATGCGGCGTTGGAAAAGAGCCCGGAGGATCGGCCCTCAGAGGCGCGCATTCTGGCCGCCGCCTTCATGCCGCTTCAGGTCACCGAAGAGCCCGAACCTACCAGGCTCACCTTTCACGCCCCACCTCAACGGGTCGTTCAAGCGGAAACCGGTCCACGCGAGGCGACACCACCATCCAGTGCGCCTGCTCCCTCTGTGGATAAATCGGCGCTCCCTGCCGTGCCGGGAACAGCAGACGTTCAGGCACCGGCAGGGGAACCCCACCCCTCGCGGGAGCAAGGTCACTCCAACGCAGAGCGGAAGGAGCTACCTACTCAAAGCGAACCGGTCAGGCCGCCGAAGCGAGTCCAACGCGATCCCGCCCTGAGGCCAGTTCCAGCCGCCACTGCAACGTCATCCCGCGGTGAAACGACCGGCACGTCCGAGCGTTCACCCCACCGTCGTGGACTCTGGTTCGGAGGTGCCGCGGTAGTGGTTATCCTGCTGGCCGGGGCGTCGATTGCAGTCGTGGCCGAGAGAAGCGGTGGCCATGGGACCCCATCACCAGCGGCAACGGCGGTGGTCGCTGCGAACCCGGCAGCAGCAGGCGCTACCAGCCCAACGGCCTCGCTAACCGCGACCGCGCCTGCTTCCGTAGCGCGGGCCACAACGGCCGCGACGACTGCAACGGCAGTGGTCGCTTTGCCGATCGGAACCCCTGCACCCGGCGCAACCCAGGCATTGACCGCCACCGCCTCCGCGGCTGCATCTCCTCCAGTCACACCACAGCCAGCACTTGTGGCGGCGTCGGTGACTGTGGTCGGTGGCTCTGGCACAGCCGGTTATCGTGATGGTGCCGCGGCCCAGGCAGAATTCAGCGGACCAACCGGCGTAGCGGTCGATGCAAATGGTGTCGTGTACGTTGCCGACACGGACAACAGCCGCATCCGGCGCATCTCCTCCGATGGGCAAATAAGCACGTACGCGGGGCCTGGACCCACGGTAAACAACCCCGCCGGTTATGCGGACCAGCCGGGCGGGGCGGCGCGGTTCAGTAAACCGCGGGGGATCGTAGTCGACAAGGACGGAGTCCTTTATGTGGCGGATACGGGCAACAATCGTATTCGCCGTATCGATCCCGCCGGCGCAGTGGCGACGCTCGCTGGCTCCGGCGGAACGGATGTCGGAAGTGGCGGCTTCGCCGATGGGCCAGGAGGGCAGGCCCGGTTCAACCTTCCGACAGGGCTTGCCCTGGCGCCCGACGGCAGCCTCTACATCGCCGACCAACGTAACAACCGAATCCGCAAGATCGACCGCAACGGCGTCGTCAGCTCGGTTGCCGGCTCCTCGGAGCGCGGTCGCGCCGACGGCAAGGGAGCTGCGGCGCGCTTCGACAGCCCATCCTCGGTCGCTACAGATAGACAGGGCAACGTCTACGTCGCCGATACCTTCAACGGCCTGGTTCGCAAGATCACGCCCGATGGTGATGTATCAACGTATGCGGGTGGCGGAAACCCCGGCACGCTCGAAGGTCCAGCTCTCAACGTCGGCTTCACGTTTCCAAATGGCATCGCGGTAGACAGTGCCGGAAATGTGTACGTGGCAGACCAGACACACTCGATCCGGCGGATCGCGCCTGACGGCACGGTCGTGATCGTAGCCGGCGGCAGCGAAGGCTTCGCGAACGGGTCCGGCAGGGAGGCCAGGTTCGAGTTTCCCAGCGGACTGGCTTTACGGGGCGATGACGGCCTTTACGTGGCGGACACGTCAAACAACCGTGTTCGCCTCATCGGTCTTCGTTAGGCGAACCAGGCCGGTTGCAGCGCACGTCGCGGCCTGCGACCCGATGAAACGCGGAGCTGCAGAAGTCTGCTACTCCACGGTGAGCCCGGCCACCATTCCGAGCAACACGTGCAGTGTCCCGGTCGTGGGATCGGGGAGAAAGCAAAAGAGCGCATAGGTGCCCGGCGTCAGGTTCAGCATTACCTGCCCGGTTGTAGTTGGACGCATAGCGCCCAACGATTTGACCGCCGTGAGCGGAGGGGGGGCACCACCGGGCGTCGTGAACGCAACCCTCGCTCGTTCGAAGTCACCGTCGTTCAGGCGGGCGACGATCATTTCGTGCGCCTGGGCGCCGACGTTTGTGACCACGAATGTCTGCTCGCCTGCCGGCACGCTGGCCTGAACGTCAAAGGCGAAGTCGCGCTCGGTGACGGCCACCACGACTTTGCTGGTGGCCGTCGCTGCACGTGCCGTGGAGGTCGTCACATCGGCAGGCGCTGGCGAAGCCGTATTCGCCGACGGCGCATCGATTGTGGAGGTAGGTGCGCGACTCTCCGCGACAGCGGACCCCACCGCCTGCGCCTCAGCCGGGGCTGTGGTGCGCGCTACTCGTTTGCCCGAGTTCTCGTTCCCGCATGCGGTTGAAAGACACAGCAGCGCACAGACGGCCGCAGCGAACACCACCAATCGAACGCGGCTCACACCGGGGCGGTTGGATTCTCCCAGAACCTAACGCTCCAGACCGGTACCGCGCCACGCACGGTACAGACCTGTTCCACCGAGCGTGAGCAGCAGCGCTGCAAGAACTACGAGGGTAGCCGGAGTTGGCTGTGACCGACGTGCATTAAGCGCTCCAGCGCTGCCGGTACCCGGAAGAGTGCCCGCTGCACCTGCCGCTGGCGCCTGGCCGCCTGCCGGGGCCGCCGCAGCGGCACCCACCGTGAAGGCCACCCGCGCCTGAACGCTGGGGTTATACGGCGTATGGTCGGTGTGAGCCAGCACAACCCAGATGGTGTGCTGACCAGGAGCGAGGCTTGGGAGCGGCAGGTTCGCATCGTTGGTGTGGATGATGTCGGGCTGTCCGGCCGGGATCGGCTGGCCCTGTTGCACGACGGTAGCGGGATCGCGGTCGATGAAGTAGTGATAGTGGGCGGCGCTCGCATCGGCGTCGGTGGCCGCCTTGATGGTCGCCCCACTGGACGTGACGTGCATCTGCACGGGATTGCTGACCGTTGCCCCCTCAGAAGGGCCGCTGATCTGCAGGGTAGGTGCGGACTGTGCTGCTACCGGCCGGGCACTGCCGCCCGCGAGCACCGCTAGACCCATACCCAGCATTGCCACAATAGCGAATCCGAAACCCGTTATTCTCCGCATGTGCGTTACCTCAGAAACGACTTCTTTCGTACCGGTCCGACCGTCCAGGTTACAGTACCGCCTTTCAAACCCGCAGTCCATCATCACCGGGTGTTGGGTTCTGACTGACCTCGGCAATCGTGGAAGGCGGCAATACGTTCGGGTCGAGCTCCCACCGGTACTCGAGCAAGGGCATGGGCTCGGGCAATCCCTTCAACTCGTGCACTCCGAAGGGGCTGAACCTCAGCAATGAGCCGGCAACTATGGCCGGTACATGCGCGGACACGAGTACCTGCCCTGCCGTCGCCTTGCTCATGACGCGGGCCGCGATGATCAGTGGCATACCGTACACCCGATTCCTGACCGACGGTGCCTCACCGGCGTTGATCCCCATGCGCACGTCCAGGCGTACGCCAGATGAGTCCTCCTGGTTGCGTCGCGCGAGCGCTCGCTGACATCCAGCTGCGCAGGCAAGGGCACTGCTTACCGATGTGAAGACCGCCTCAAAGCCATCGCCGGTATACTTGGTTTCGCGTCCCCCGAATCGCTTGAACCGCTTGCGGAACATCTCGTTGTGCCATTCGAGGAGAGCGGTCGCGCGCTCATGTCCGAGCGCCACGGTCAGTCTGGTTGAACCAACAATGTCCGTGTAGAGGACGCCTATATAGCGTGGCTTGTAGGTGGTCGGCGCGACCTGTGTGGCGTCCCATACCCGGGCCAGGTCCACGCTGAGCAGCGATGAGCCGCCGCCGATCATCACCTGCTGCCCGGTCTCAAGCGGGTATTGGCGGTGCGGTTCGAGCAACAGACCTTCCAGAGCCGTGCCGTTCGAACTACCTAAATCGCGGAGCCATAACGAATCTCCGTCGCGGCCGATCTCTACCTGGACAGCGGACACCTGAGGATCAACTACAACGAGGTCTGCCCGACGGGCACTGCGTCCGACAACACAGCGATCACCCGTCAGCTCGTGGCTGACCATGAGGCCATCTGGCTGGTGCAACGTAATTACATACATGAGTATGCAACGCAGCATAGCATTCCCTGCGTACCGCGGTGCAAAGGCGCTGCTGATCGTGGCACGGCATCCCCCGCCTGGTGCCAGAACAAGCGAAACGCCCGTGGCGATTAGCGCCGGGCGTCGGGTTCTCTCAGCTACCCTTTGGGCTCCGCGACCAGGATTCGAACCTGGAACAAATCGGTTAACAGCCGATTGCTCTACCGTTGAGCTATCGCGGAATGGAGGCCCCTGGATGTAGATGTGCGTACCTTGCTAATTTTTGCGCGACGGCGGGAGGCGCGTCAAGGCCGACGAAGAACGGCACGAAGTGCTGATGCGGGCATATGATGTCAAAGTCGCCGGCATTCCCTATCGCAAACCGAAGCTCAAGGAGAGCGACCTGATGGACGGCTACGAGCATGTACTCTACGAGCGAAAGGGGCACATCGCCTATCTCACGATGAACCGGCCTGAGGCGCTGAACGCCCTGAACCGGAAGCATCAGGCGGAGATCGAGGCCGCCAAGGCCGAGTTTGGCGCCGATCCGGAAGCGTACGTGCTCATCATGACGGGCGCCGGCGACCGCGCTTTCTGTGCCGGGGCGGACCTGAAGGCTCCGCGTGAACCAGCAGCTGAAGCTGGCCGCACGCCGGATGTGGACCTCCGGTACACTCTGCCGGTCTGGAAGCCGATGATCGCTGCAATCAATGGCTGGGCGGTCGGTGGCGGGCTGGCCTACGCGATGCAGTGCGATATTCGGATCGCCTCGCAGACAGCGCGCATGGGCTACTCCGAGGCACGCATCGGCGTACCAGGCGGTCCGAGCGACAACTGGCTGTTTCCCCGCTATGTGCCGGTGGGAGAGGCCATGTACTACTTGCTCACTGCGGAGTTTATGGACGCCGACGAGGCGTACCGCATCGGCCTGGTACACCAGGTGCTCCCGCCAGCACAATTGATGCCGAGAGC
This sequence comes from Dehalococcoidia bacterium, assembly GCA_038240805.1. Classification (GTDB taxonomy): domain Bacteria; phylum Chloroflexota; class Dehalococcoidia; order CAUJGQ01; family CAUJGQ01; genus JBBRGK01. Next base: position 6,155 of record JBBRGK010000053.1, read on the forward strand.
GGAAGAGATCGCCCAACGCATCGCTTCCAACCACCAGGGCGCAGTACGCGCGATCAAGCAGGCGGTCGTTGTCGGCCTCAGCCTACCCTTCGATATGTCAATGCGGTTCAACAGAGAGATTGGGCAGGCTATAGGGAACAGCGAGGGCGCCCGGGAGGCGCGGGCGGCCTTCGCCGAACGCCGGCAGCCTGACTTCGCGGCGGAGTGATTTGCGTGCCAGAACAACCCGCTGTGCGCATCGTCGATAAGACCCTTCGGATCTTGCTGCTCTTTGGCGACCAGCAGGTCGAGTGGGGTCTCGGTGCGCTTGCTCGCGAAGTCAGCATCCCCAAAACCACCGTCTATCGCATCCTCCGTGTGCTGCAACTGCACGGCTTTCTCATGCAAGACCCCGACACCCGCCGCTTTCGTCTCGGTCTTGCCGCGCTGGAACTTGGACGCCGAGCATACGAAGGACTGGAGCTTGCCAGGGTCGCTCGACCGATTATGAACCAGATAGCTTCGCTGTGCGATGAGACTGTGCTGCTGCAGGTGATTGATGCGGACCGCCGGCGTGTGGTTTGCATCGAGCGCGTGTATCAGCGGTCTGGCCTGCAACTGATCCTTGAAGTCGGCGCGACCGCGCCGCTGCACGCCGGCTGCTCCTCAAAAGTGCTGCTTGCGTTTCTTCCCGAGGAGATGATCGAATCGGTGATTGCGCAGGGGCTGCCCGCCGTGACGCGGCACACGATCACCGATCCAGATGCGCTGCGCCGCGAGCTGGCCGAAATACGCTCCAGAGGCTATGCGGTCTCGATCGAAGAAACGGACATTGGTGTCGCGGGCATTTCGGTGCCGATACGCGACTTCTCGGACCGTGTGGTAGCGAGCCTCTCCATCTCCGGTGCGGTGACACGAATCAATGAAGGTAACATCGACAGGCACGTCGAGGTGGCGCTGGGCGGGGCACGACAGATCAGCGCCCTGCTCGGCTACCGGCAGGTGCGCGCGTTAAGTGAAGCGCACAGGGCACCTCAACCGCGGTGACTCACTCGAACCCGAAAACCCGCGCGGCGTTGTGAAACAGCCACTTTTCTTTCACGCTGTCTTTGAGTGGTAGCTCCAGGTATTCGTTGATCAGGGTCTCGTACGACTCACCGATCGTGGACCATGAAAACCCGGTCATGATCTTGTCCTGGATCAGCGTGTTGCCGAACTGCATCAGCATCTCCCACCCTGAACCGGAAGTGGCGAAATGACGGGGCCGGTGGGCGGAGGTATCACAGTAGAGGTTCGGGTGGCGTCGTAACAGCGCTACCATCTCGTTGACCCAGGGCCAGCCGCTTAGTCCGGCGATCACTTGCAGTTCCGGAAAGTCCATGCAGATCTGGTCCAGGTTCCTGGGGTGGCCGAGGTCGTATGGCCGGTCGGTACCATAGTTCATCGACGAGTAGACGCGGAGAGGAATACCCAGCTCCACCGCCTTGGCATACGCCGGGTAGTATCGCCGGTCGCTCGCCGGAATGCGCTCGCGCAGCGGGGACATCGAAAGGCCGACCATCCCTTCTTCTCGCACGAGCCGCTCCAGCTCGCGCACGCCGGGCATGCCGTCGTAGGGGCTGATGACCGCGAATCCGAAGAAGCGCTCCGGGTGGGCACGGACGACTTCACCGGTAGCGGTGTTTGTGCCGGCGCGAACCATACCCTTTTCGACGCCAGCTTTTGCCAGCATCGCGGCGAACTCATCAAGACTCATTTTTGGCCGGGTGCGAGGCTTTCCGTCCTGGTTCCGGCTCCGAAAGATGCGGCCGTAGTTTGACATGCCGTGTCCTGGGACCGATTCAAATTCCCGCCCCCGGAACGTGTCCCCCGAACCCTGGATCTCCCTGGCCTCGCTCGATTCAGCATCACTGTGACCGGGCAGCAGGCATTCCATGTCGATTACGCGGACCATGTGCGGCTTCCCCCTTTGATCGGCGCCAGGCTTAGCGTCAATGCAGTTCGTAGTTTGCGGCCGGGGTACTCTGATCTGCCAGATGGTCGGCCAGCCGGCGAGCGTGCTCGGCGTCCACTTCCTGAAGCAACCCGGTCTCCAGCATTCCGGCCAGGTCCGTGGTGTCGCGCGCGACCAGACCTCGACGCGGCTCGTCTGCGACCACGCCTTCTGCCGCGAGCTCTCGCATCAGCGTTTCCAGAGCATCGTCCTCAAGCTGCAGATACTCTTTCACCACTTCACGGGTGTGCTGACCGAAGTCGGGCGCCGCCAGGCGGGTTTTTGCACTGCTCTCGGACATCTTCCAACCGGCGCGAATGAACGGTCGTTGGCCGACCTCGGGTACCGCTTCCGGAGCGGGCATCATTTCAAAGAAGCCACGATGCGCAAGCTGCGGATCGAGCCACACATCGCGTGAGTTCGCCACGACGGCGGCGTCGACGCCCGCCGCTTGAAGCGTCTTTTCGAGCCCTTCCGCCGGCTGGCTGCAGGTGGCACTCCCAATGATGTCGTCAAGAGCGTCGTGGTTACGTCGCCGCACGTCGAGCGTTCTGAAGCGCGCATCCTCCGCCAGGCCGCTCAGATCCAACGCCGCAGCAAGCGCCGCAAACTCCGTATCGTTCGCCACCGACAATGCCACCCAGCGATCCTCGCCAGCGCAGGGGTAGACACCTTGAGGCGCCCGCCAGGGATGGCGGTTGACCAGGCGGTCCGGGATCCTGCCGTTCATCGTAAAGTCGAGCACGGCCTCTGGCACCGTTGCCACCCCGGCCTCGTAGTGCGAGAGGTCCACCCATTGGCCGCGCCCGGTACGCTCACGCTGCTCGATGGCAGCAAGGATCGAATAACTGCCGAAATATGCGCCGGCCACGTCCGGAAAAGTGACGCCGAGGCCCCCCGAACCACCGCGCTGCGGCGGACCGTCCTCGTATCCGGTGAGCACCATCAGCCCGTCCACCGCCTCGGTGACAGGGCCGTAGGCCCGATAGTCCTGCCAGGGTCCGCTGTGGCCAAACCCGCTGGAAGAGAGCAGGATGATGCGCGGGTTTACCTCTGCGAGCCTGTCATAGGTCAGATCGAGGTTGCGCAGGACACGCGGCGTGAAGTTCTCTGCCACAACGTCACTTACGGCCACGAGCCGCAGGAACAGCTCACGCCCTGCGGGCTTCGAGAGGTCAATCGTGATCCCGCGCTTATTGCGATTGAGCATGTGAAAGCTGCCGCCGTAGTTGTACGCCAGCTCATGCATTTCGTTGTTCGGCTGTGGCCCCCAGCGCGACTGTTCGGGGCGAACTTCAGATTCGATCTTGATCACGTCGGCGCCCATTGCAGCCAGCGGCGTAATCGCCAGCGGAAGCACAAACACCATTCCCAATTCGAGGATGCGGATACCCTCGAGTGGCCGTTCAGGGTGCATGCCGTTCGTCATACGATGCCCGCTCCCACGAGCGCCGCAATCTCGCTCTCGGTCAACCCAAGTGCTTCGAGCAGTTCAGCATTGTGCTCCCCCAGGAGCGGCGCAGGCGCTACCGGGCCGCGCGCCGCCTCGCCAGCGAACGGAACCTTGCCGGGCATAGTGACGCGGCCGGCGACTGGATGATCTTGTTCGATGAAAAAACCACGCTCCCGGAGGTGAGGCGAGTTCACGACCTCCTCCGGCGTATACAGCGCAGTAAGCGTCAGTCCCGCTTCCTGCCCATCGTGGAAGACTTCCTGCTTCGTGCGCTCTTTCAGCCGCGCTCCGGCCAGCCGGTCGATCTCCTCCGCATTGTCCCTGCGTCCGCGAGCGGTTGTGAACGGTTCCTCCGCCAGTTCTGGCAGTTGCATGAACGCAGCAAATGCTCCCCACCAGGTGCCGAGACCTGCGTACGATGGCATCACCCAGCCGTCATTCGTCTCCATCGGACGGGAGTTAACCAGCCGGGGCATATCGCCCGGACCCCGCTTCATAATTCCGCCGGTGTGGGAGTAGAGGTTCATCGCCGGAAACGTGACCCAGGCGACGGTTTCCTGCTGCGAGATGTCGATGCGCTGTCCCCGCCCGGTTCGGCGTGCATGCCGGAGCGCTGCGAGCGATGCAGCAGCGGCGTTCACGCCGGACAGGTGATCGGCCTGATTTAACGCCTGCTTGAGTGGTTCGCGCTCGCCTTGCCCGGTGATGTACATCATGCCGCCAGACGCGTACGCAGTGACCTCCGAGCCCTTGTACGATGCTTTGGGACCGTCCTGGCCGTACGGGCTAATGGAGCAGACCACCAGCCGGTCAGGCAGGGCGCCTTCCGGCAGCGGCAACCCCTGCAATCGTCCAGCGCCCAGGTTCTCGATCAGGATGTCCGCATCAACCAACAACAGGGACAGCCGCGCCGCCCCAGTCACCGTGTCGATATCGAGCGTGATCGAGCGCTTAGCGTAGTTGAGGTAGAGGAAAAGACCGCTCTTCTCCAGGTGCGGCCGGTCGCCCGGAAAGGGGCCGCTGCGGCGCGTCTCGTCCCCGAGTCCCGGCGGCTCAACCTTGATCACATCCGCGCCAATGTCGCCGAGCAGCCGGGCACCGTACGCTGCCGAGATCCCACCGCCAAGCTCGACCACGCGCAGCCCGGTGGAACGCCAGATCTCCATGCTTCTCCTCAATCGCGCTCGCGGGCTCCCGTGTTTCGCTGATTGCCCCGCTACGCTGAATCCGCCGTCAAGAGAATGCAGCCGCCCTCCGCGCCACGTGCTCCCGCACGGCGTCGAGGGAAACGGGGATGCGCACAGGCTGGCTCACAGCCTTGAACGCAGCGCGCACGTCCTTCAGGCCGTTTCCGGTGACGACGTGCAGGGCGCGGTCCGAAGCTTCGATGATGCCCTGTTCGCGTGCCAGCCTGATGCCAGCCAGCGCAGCAACCCCTGCCGGCTCCCCGAAGACCCCGGTGCGGCCCCCAAGCAGCGCCATCGCCGACAGGATAGCTTCATCGCTTACGTCGATCATGCGGCCGCCCGACTCGCGTACCGCCGTCAGGGCCTTGACAGAGTTCCTGGGTTCGCCGACAGCAATCGAGTCAGCCAGTGTAACGGCTTCCTGCTTCTCGATCCGGTTCGTGCCGCTCAGGAACGCACGACTCATCGGATTTGCACCCTTTGACTGCACCCCCAGGAGGCGTGGCAACCGCTGCAGCACACCGAAGCGGTGCATCTCTTTAAGACCCTTCCAGATCCCTGCAATCGTGCATCCGTCGCCAACTGACACAGCCAGCCACTCAGGCATATCCTGCGCAAGCTGCTCGCCAAGCTCGAGGCCGCAGGTCTTTTTGCCCTCGACCAGGTACGGGTTGATCGCGCAGTTGCGGTTGTACCAACCGAACTCTGCTGCTGCGTCCATACACAGGTAGTACGCCTCGTCGTAGCTCCCCTCAACCAGTAACACGTCGGCGCCGAAGATCAGCAGCTGCGCCACTTTCGCCTCCGGCGCGGTTGCCGGAACGAAGATGTGCGCCTTTAGGCCGAGATTAGCGGCCATGCCAGCGAGCGAGCTCGCCGCGTTGCCTGTCGAGGCGCAGGCGATCTCGCGGTAGCCAAGCTCAAACGCCCTTGTGACTCCGATCGCTGAGGCTCGGTCCTTGAACGATCCGGTGGGCAGGCGGCCGTCGTCCTTGATCAACAGCTCGGCGATGCCGATCTCGCGACCCAGGTCGGGGAATCGGTACACCGGGGTCAT
>JBBRGK010000054.1:0-11657 GCA_038240805.1 Dehalococcoidia bacterium
GATTACTCCTCGTGTTGTGGATCTTCTGTTGGTACCGTATCGGGCTACTGGAGCCTGACCTACATCACCGCGGTTAATCCCTTGCTAACAGACTGTGAAACAGCCGAAGGAGCTAGTTGCTACAATGACCCCGTTACTCCAGCGAACGGGTGCCGGCGATGAATCCGCTCGTACGCACCAAACGTAGTTAAGAAGGAAGAGATCGCGTTGGCTGTACCTGTAGACGACGCGACGCGACGCGCTCCGGCAGACGACGAGCTGCTCGCTCTCGTGCGAGACCGTGACGGCGCAGCTTTTGCAAGGCTCTACGATCGGTATGCGGACCTTGTCTATTCAGTGGCACTGCGTGTGCTCGCTGATCCCGTTGCAGCGCAGGACGTTGTCCAGGATGTGTTCATTCGCTTCTGGAATAATCCCGAAAGATTCGATCCTGAGCGGGGTCGCTTCATGCCCTGGCTGCTAAGCGTGACGCGCAATCGAGCTGTCGATGAAGTACGCTCACGCAGCCGCCGTCGAACGCGAGAGCAGCCCGTCGTCGATGGCGCAGATGACCCCGTCGATAGGAATGCCCCTGATCCGGCCCTCATGGCCGTGGCCGCATCGGAGCAACGAATCATCCGCGGGGCGCTGGAGCAGCTACCGGCAGAGCAGCGTGAGGCGATCGATCTCGCCTACTTCGCCGGTCTGACACAACAGGAGATAGCCGAACGGCTGGCGACGCCCCTGGGCACCGTAAAGACACGGATCCGGCTCGGAATGAAAAAGCTTCGCGTTCTCCTGGGTGTGGAGTCGGAAGGCACAAGCCTGCTATGACCTGCGAAAAATGCCTGGAAACCGTGGATGCCCTGGCGCTGGACGCCCTGCCGCCGCTCGAAGCAGCGGAGATGGACTCGCATCTGGCTTCATGCGCGGAGTGCACCAGTCGCTATAGGTCAGCACTGGCGGTGGTGAACCATCTGCCCATGAGCGTTCCGCTGGTCAAGGCGCCCGCGTCCTTGCGCGCAGCTGTGCTGGAGCTGGCAGCGGCCGCCAACAAGAAGAGCGAAGCCGCATCGGAACCGGCGTCGTCTAGCCGTGGGCCGCTGGCGCTCCACGCGAATAACCATGCAGCCACTCTGCCAACAGCGAGCGCCGCCGCAGTCTCATCGCCGGAGCTTGCGTTGGAGAATCCCGGTCCAGTGCTCCTATTCCTGAGGCGCGGCCGCTTCCTTGCTGCGATTGCGGCCACGTTCGCAGGCCTGGCGATTATCGGGCTGTCTGCCTGGACTGCCGACTTGCAGTCGCAGATCCATGATCTCAAGCGTCAGCAGGTGGCGGCTATCGCGCCACGGCCCGCGCCTTCCCTCCCCGCTGTGGCGGTATCGGACAGGAATGCCGAAACGGCGGCGCTCGTGTTGCTCTCGTCGCCCACCACGGTTCGCGCGCCGCTGGGCAACCCGGCCGCAACTGGTCCGAGCGGCGCTGTGTTCTGGAATCATGACCAGCAACGCTGCGTGGTCCTGGCCCGTCAGCTTGCCCCTGCGAGCGCCGGCCACGAGTATCGCGTCTGGTTCCGCACTGCGGATAAGGGCTGGGACGGGGGTAGCCTGGTTCCCGATGCGGACGGTAACGCTGAGACGATCGTGGCGATGGACCACTGGAAGGTGGAGCAGGGCTACACAATCGCTATCGTCCTGCAGCCGATAATCGACGATGGATCCCGCCAGCCGGTGCTGTCCGGTGAGATTCGAACAGAGGCGCAATAGTAAGGTCCACCGATCAGGGTATGACTCGGATGGTGCCCCGGATGGCGGGCATTGAGGGATCGTGCCAGTCATGAATCCCTGTGGCCGACAGTGTGATACTCACCGTCTCATCCGGGCCGAACGGGGCGGTTTCGAAGAGGCCGGGCTCGTCTGAGACGATCCGATGAGGCACCACGTCGCCGTTGCGCCATGATACGGATTTTCCAGAGGCGATCGCGATCGCGTCAGGCATGACTCGACCGGTGCCGATAACGAAGAGACCCGGCGTACCTGCCCTTGCGACCACCGTCGACGAGGCGGCGGTGCTCGCCGTACTTCCCACACGCGGAGCCGAGGCGGCTCCCGGGCCATCCGGCGCTGCCGACGCAGAGGTGCGCGGAGTGGCTGCGGGCGCTGGAGCCGTCGGCGCGGTCCGCGTACTTTGTCCGCAGCAGGCGATGAAGACGGCAGACGTAACCAGAAGCGAACCGAAGAGACGGCGAAGCGGACTGCCGAATATCAGGTGGTCGCCTGCCTTCCGTCTTCCCATCAGCGTTCTCAATTCGGACACGAGCCGATCAGTTCCAGACAGGCTCGCGGCGTCTGAAGACCCGGTAGTCTATCGTCGGAAACAGCTTGTCAAGCTCCCACAGCTCTGCCACGACGTTAGAGTCGGCGGATGTAGGCTTGCCGCGCTCGCAGATTTCGGCCAGCTGCTCAAAACGGTCTACGTGCGACTCAAACCGTTCGATTGCGTATTCACGTGCCTGGCCTGTTGTCACCAGGAACGGCCAGTCGCTCGACTGCAACAGCAAGAGTTCTCTGGCGCACTGGTTGAGCGCGGCCTTTAAGTCGCTTTCCGCTTCAGGGTGCTGCTGTACCAGCCGTTCCATGCGCCGCTCGGCGGCGTGAATGATCGGCCACATCCACTCCGTGTCGGCGTTCATCCAGGTGAAATGATTGCCTGCCTGCCCCCATGAGCTCTCTGGCAGCGCCAGCACTTCTTCCGGCGGTTGCTCGGTCAGGAAGCCAGTGGCGGTGCACATCTGCACCGCAGGGCGTTCCGAGAGCCGCTGCAGCACGCCGACGAGCCAATCGACGCCTTCGAACCACCAGTGGCCGAACAGCTCCGTGTCATAGGCCGCCGCAATGATGCCGCGCTTGCCGGCCCCGTCGTGATACTCCGTCAACAGTGATTCAACGAGGCCGGCGAAATGTTCGGCGTGGCCGGTCACTCGTTCGGCGGCCCGATCGGGGTTCCAGATGTCTTTGTCGGCGAGATCGACATCCGGACCGCTGACTCGCCAGTACTGCAAGCCCGAGACTCCGTCGCGCTTGTGAAACTCGCGGTAGTCGGCCTCGCCCGGATAGCCATGTGCGGCGGACCAAACCTGCAACCCCGTGCGCGGATTCCGGCCCATCACCGCGACCTCAGGCGTCTCCACCCAGTACGGCTTATACGTGGTGCGATGGGTTGGCGGCTCGTAATTGGGGATGGGAACAACGTAGCGTTTGGGGATGGAGCCGTACGGTCCGACTGCGTCACCAACCGCCTTCCCAACCGGCGAGCCGCCTTCTATCGTGTGCGTTTCCACAAAGAATAGCCGCAGTCCCGCATCGGCAAGGAAGGTCTGGATTCCTGGTTTCAGGTAGGTCTTGCCATCCACCTCGCGCATGTATGCCGGCCGGTAGGCGCACTCGGGAACCCAGCACGAGCGCGGGTCGCGGCCGAAGTGGCGCTTGTACGACTGCACGCCGACTGCGAGCTGGGCGTAGATTGTCGAGTCCCGCTCCATCAAAGGCAGATAGCCATGTGTCGCTGCACTGGTGGCGATCTCGATGCAACCGTCGTCCTGAAGGCGCTTGAAACCGGCGACGATGTTGCGATCCAAACGCTCGTAAAGACTGCGGAGTGACGTATAGTGACGCAGATACCAGGCCGCGCTGGCGGCGCGCTCGCTCTCGCCGAGCCGCTCAAATCGCATGATGTCGGCATTGGCGCGCTGCTGCTTGTCCTGCATAAAATCCGCGAGGTTTTGCTGCACCTCGTCGTCCGCGAGCTGCTCGCAGAGCACGGGCGTAATCCCGATCGTGAGCTGGAATTTCGTGCCAGAGTTACGCAACCGGTTCAACCCATCAAGCAGCGGCAGGTAGGTTTCGGACGCCGCCTCATGGATCCACTCTTCGCCATGGGGCCACCGGCCCGCTTTACGGCAGTACGGTAGATGGCTATGCAAAACGAACGTAAAAGCCCCGGCTGAGTCGGCCAAATCTCGTTCCTTCGCGCTGACTAAATGGTGTGTAAGCCGGCGTCTCGGGAAGCGCGGATTGTTTCACCGCTGGCCACCCAGGGACCTTCAAATTCATCCTCGCGGACGTTCGGGCCGATGATGCAGTTGCGGCCGACGGCGAGGCCGGCGACAAGCCGAGCCCGCTTACCGATGATCGTGAGGCCGTTCGCGAGCAGATCGGGCCGAGCGCGGTTAGGCGTGTAGTCTTCGCCGGCGCCGACGCGGCACCCTTCGGCGATGTGCACGCCCTTATCGAGGATCGCGCGCTCGACCACGGCGCCGCGTTCGATCCGGCAGTCGTCGAAGAGGATCGAGTCACGCACAACGGCGCCATCTTCGATGTATACGCCGGGCGACAACACCGAGTGCTCGACGTGCCCGTTGATGATATCGCCCTCGGTGACCAGGCTGCGGCTCACATATGCACGTGGGCCAATCTTGGCCGGCGGCAGCGTAATTGATCGCGTGTGAATCGCGGTTTCCTGGTTGTAAAGATCCAGTTCCGGCAGGTCAACCAACAGGTCCATGTTCGCCTGCCAATAAGCGTCCACCGTACCGACATCACGCCAGTAGCCCGTTAGAGTGTAGCCGTATACCTGGTAGTCATCGAGCATCTCCGGCAGGATATCGCGGCCAAAGTCATGACTGCTGACGCGATTGGAATCTGCGACCAGGCGGTCGATGAGTACGTCGCGGTTGAACACATAAATGCCGGTGCTGGCCGTCGTGGTTTGCGGATTGGGCGGCTTCTCGTCGAAACGCACCACCCGACCGTCGGCGTCCATCGAAATCAGGCCGTAGCGGCTCGCTTCTTCGAGCGGCACGTCATACACCGGCACCGTCACGTCGGCGCCTTTGGCGTGATGGTAGGCGATTAGATCATCGAACGCCATCGTGTAGACGTGATCAGCGGACAGGATGAGCACGGTGTCCGCTTTCGACTCCTGGATGAAAAACAGGTTCTGAAAGACAGCGTCCGCCGTGCCCCGATACCAGTCCGAACTCTCGCGGCCCAGATAGGGCTGCAGCAATGACAGGCCACGATCTTCCCGGTCGAGTCCCCAGGGACGGCCGATGCCGATATGATCGTTCAGCGAACGCGGACGGTATTGTGTCAGGACACCTATCTGATCAATTCCCGAGTTCATGCAGTTGCTGAGGGCGAAATCGATAATGCGGTATTTTCCCGCGAAAATGACGGCTGGCTTCGCCCGCTCTTCCGAGAGGATGCTAAGGCGATCTCCCTGACCACCGGCGAGGATGAGCGCGAGAACCTTGTTCAAAGGACAGGCGTCCCCTATCGCCCCGCCCGCGTGAGCAGGCGGGCGGGCGACTTGCTCGGATCGACATTGCCCACGAGCGAATTGAAGATCGCGAGGTAGTCGCGCAGATAACGCGTGATCAGAAAGTGCTCCCGCACGTGCTCACGACCTTCGATGCCCATACGGTCGGCAGCTTCCGGATGCTGCAGCAGATACAACGTCCGGTTGGCGCATTCAGCAGTGGTGTTCACGAGGTATCCCGTGCGGCCGTAGAGGATCTGCAGAGGAATCCCTCCGACGTTGCCGGCCACGCACGGCCGGCCCTTCCACAGAGCCTCGGAAACGACCAGGCCGAATCCCTCGCGCACCGACTTTTGAATCACGACCTTGGCCGCTGCCTGAAAGGCGTTGACCTCAACATTTCCCACGCCGTTCAGGTTCGAGAGGATGTGAATGTCGTAGTCCTCGCCGGCACGGCGCACGGTGCGCTCGTACCATGCCCAACCTTCGGGGTCGTCCGACGCCATGCTTGCGACGAGCACTAGCTGCAGGTCGGGTACGTCCTTCTTTAACGACCGATACACGTCGATTACGCCCAGCGGATCTTTCCACGGATCGAACCGCGATATCTGGCTGATGATAGGCCGCTCTGGATCAACGCCATACCGGGTGAGGATCTCCTGTTCGACGCCGGGTGAGAGGGCAACGTTTTTGGGGCTGAGCGGATCTATCGCCGGCGGAATAGTAAATAGCATTGGCGAGACGAGATCGTCTTTCACGTACTCAGCCATCGTGAATATCGCGGCGTCATACGGCTCCAGGTGGGGATGGATGAGATCCCAGACGTCGACCTGGCTGTCGGTTAAATCGATGTGACAGCGCCATACCCATTTACCGGCAGGCCGCCGGCCCAGCCGTTGCGTGGCCATCTGCAACATGCCGGCCGGTTGCGGGTCGTGGATGACGACAAAGTCATAGTCCTCATCGAGCATGTCCGCGTTTTGCTGGTTGTAGCGTGTCCAGATCTCCCTCATCTGCGGAGTCCACTCCAGCAGCATCCCCTGTAGGCTGTTGTGCATCGCCTTGGTAACGTTGAAAAACTCGTCCGTGCCGCGAATGACCTGCCAGTCAGCGTGCAGGCCGAGATCGGTCATCAGCGGCACGAGGGTGGCGAGAATTTCCGCAACACCGCCGCCAAACGCGGTCGCGTTGATGTGAAGCACCCGCGCGCCGCGTATCTTGTCGGCAAGCTCGAGGATTTCGTCCACCCGTGCATCGCCGATAATCGGCCGATACGCCTCGATGCTTTTCGGAGTTGTTGGCACAGATCCGAACATGGTCCTGCTTTCTTCGTGCCTCCACCGTTAACGTGAAGGGCTTCACAATACCGTAGGCTAACGAGTTTTCGAGGCTGCAACAACACCCGTTAGGACACGAAACATGTCGCTCAAATAGCGGGTGATGAGGTAGTGTTCCCCCACGTGTTTTTTCCCGTTCGCACCCAACTCGCGACGACGAGCGTCGTTGTTGAGCAACTCGGCGGCACGCTCGATGAATGTAGCCGTGTCGGGAACGATGAATCCCGTCTCTCCATCGCGAATCTGCGCCGCAGTTCCGATGGTACGGCCAGCGATAATCGGTCGCTGCTTCCACATCGCCTCCGAGAGCCAGATCGCGAAGCCTTTCCGCAGCGACTTTTGCGCCACGATCGTCGCGAGCGACTGGATCGCGTTAATCGTCGTGTCGCCGGCGTCGTATACCTGCGACAGCACGATGCAGCCGGGGCGGGCAGCAGCCAGCGCAGCCACCTGATTGAAGTACGAACGCGTCTGCTCGTCATCTCTGATGCTTGTCGGTATGATCGCGAGTTGGAGAGCGGGAAAACGAACGAGCAGAGCGTCGTAAACCTCGATCAGGCCCAGGACATCGCTGCCTTCATCAAACGGAGAAATCTGCGCAATCAGCGGCCGGTCGGGGTCGATCCCATTCTGCCTGGCGATCGTCGCGGCCACGTCCGACTGAAGCGGTGCATTTCTCGGCCCGAGCGGGTCGATTGCGGGACGTACGATCTGTGCGATTGAACCAGCCCAGTCCGGTGGAGCGAAGTCCGTGTCTTCAAAGACCGCGGCGTCGTATCGCTCCGCGTAGTCTCGCAACATCTCCCATGCGGATGGTTCCGCAGAAGATAGGTCCAGGTGATTTCGCCACACCCAGCGGGCCGCGGGGTGCGCCGATTCCTCGCCCCGCCTTCTGATCAGGCCCAGGAGTTGCGGGTCGTGGACGATCACCAGGTCGTAACGGGGCTCGATCAGCGCAGCGTTAAGTGCCGAATATCGCTCCCATTGCCGGCGCTGGTCCGCAGTCCAATGGCTGCGCAGACCGCCCAGCGCTTCATAGAGCGACCGCACCGGCGGCTGGAACTCCAGGTCAGTGCGAACGACGCGCCAATCTGCCTGCAGGCCGAGGTCCTGCATCAGTGGGATAGATGCGGCGAGAAGGTCTGCCTGCCATGTCCCAAAGGCGCTGATGGACAGCGCAAGCAGTCGCAGACCTTTCAAGGGCGCCGCCAACCGCCGAAGCTCCGCGATCCGCGCCTCGCCAACAATCGAGGCATAATCATCGATACGTCGTTGAGCAATGGCCACAGAACCGAGCACAGATGTCACCACCAGGACTGGGCCGTATGCCCGATAGTAAGCCGTCAGCCGGGAATTCCTTAATCAGAATGGTCAAGCACGAGTTCCGGCCTGTCAATCGTACTCTCGCCGGATTACCGCTGTTCTATACTGCGTGAGCCGCCACTCTGAGGGCGTCAATAAATTGGCCCGGAGCGACTCGAATGCGAATCGGTGCCCACGTTTCCACCTCCGACGCGCTCGACAAGTGCGTCGATCGTGCCTGTGAGATCGGCGCAGAAGCGATCCAAATCTTTGCCTGCGCCCCGCAGAGCTGGCGCCCGATGTCGCACACCGATGACGCCATGGCGACGTTGAAGCAGCGGGCCAGCGACCGCGGAATCTCTCCCGTGTTCGTACACGGCATCTACCTCGTCAATCTGGCCGGCAAGAATGAGGTGAACCTTGGCCGTTCGGTGGATTCGCTGGCCGGATGCCTGCGATTCTGTGACGCGACGGGAGCCGTCGGCACGATCTTCCACGTCGGCAGCCACATGGGTGCGGGCTTCGAGGCAACTATGCCGCAGATTGTGCGGCTGATGAACGAGGTGCTCGAACAGGCGCCCGGAGAGAGTTTCCTGATCCTTGAAAATAGCGCCGGCATGGGCAACACGCTCGCTGCCCAGTTCTCGGAGATTGGAGCCATCATCCGCGAGACCGGCAGCGACCGAGTAAAGGTGTGCATCGACACCTGTCACGCTTTCGCCTCCGGCTATGACATTGCGAGCGCCGACGGCATCGAGCGCGCGATGGATGAGTTCGACCGCGAGGTCGGCGTTGAGCGTCTCGTGGCCGTTCATGCAAATGATTCAAAAAGTCCGCTAGCGGGGGGCAAGGACCGCCACGAAAATATCGGCGCCGGCTTCATCGGCGTAGTGGGCTTTCGCACGATTATGAGCCACCCGTCATTCCGGGATGTTCCTTTCCTGCTGGAGGTACCCGGCATGAAGGGCAACGGTCCGGACATCGAAAACATAGATATCCTCAAGCGCCTCCGCGACGAGATTGGCGTCTGATTCACGGCTTCCTAGAATGGCCTGTCGTCAAGGAATCAGGACTGCGGCAAGCATGCTCGGGTCAGCGCCTATAACGAGCTGTTCACCGACCGAAACGATCGGCCGGCGAATCAATCGGGGTTCGGTCGACATCAACGCGATCAGGCGCGCGTCGATCGCCGTCGCCTCGTCCAGCGCCAATCGGCGTGCGCTCGGACTTCGCCACGAAAATATCTTCCTGGCACCGCCCGCTTGCCGGGCGAGTTCTGCCAACTCCAGCTCGCTCAAAGGGCGCTTGAAGATCTCGCGGCTTTCAAAGGGTATCTGGTGACGCTCGAGCCAGCCACGGACCCGATTGCAGGTACTTCAGCCGCGGCGTTCATACAGGGTCACGATCGGAGTCTCTGCGCTCACGGATACCTTCCTTCGACTCGATGTTTTGGCCCGAAACCGAAAGCTCGGTCTGGCTGTCAGGCGGGCCAGCGGGGATGGAGGCGGGTTACCTGGGCGATGTCAGGGAAGATTGTTTTACTCGACTCGGGCAGAGGGAAACGATACATATTGTGCAATGTCTCGACGAAGGCCGTGACTGTGCGTGCGTGCTTGCGGTTGCGCCGATATATCAGGGCGATCTGCCGCTTAAAGCGCGGTGCGCCCATGATCTCTACTTCCACAAGGATGCCTAGCTTGAGCTCCCTCTCCACTGATACGCGGGGAAGGATCGCGATGCCGAGACCCTCCTCGACCATCTTTTTTGTGGCTTCGAGGCTGTCGAGCTGCATCGCGTGTGTTGGTACGAGGCTGGACTCGCGAAAAATGCCGTGAATCAGGTTGTAGTAGCTCGATCCCTTGTCGAAAAAGATGAGCGGCTGGCGGCTGACTTCTTCGATCCCGGCCGTGCGGCTCTGCGCGAAGGGATGGTTGTGGTCGGTGACCAGGATCACCTCGTCGTCGTACAGGTGAATTGCCTCAATCTCCGGATGGACGAGCGAACGCACCAGACCAACTTGAACCTCGTCGTTGAGCAGCAATTCGAGCATCTGGTCGGATCGACCCGTGCGAACGGAGACATCAACGCCTGGATAGTGGCTGCGGAACGACTTTAAGATCCGGGGAAGGACGTAGGTGCTGATTGTGAGCGCAGAGCCGATGCGGAGGTTGCCGAACTCAGCGTTTCGCAGGGCCTCAAGGGCGTCTTTGCCCTCCTGCACGTCCTTGAGGGCTCGCTCGGCGTAAACGAGGAAGGTCTGGCCGGCGTCGGTCAGCTTGACACTGCGGCCGGTGCGCTCGAACAGGCTTTCACTCAGCTCGCGTTCGAGCGTTTGAATTCGCGCCGTGACCGAGGGCTGTGTGAGGTACAGCACTTCGGCGGCTTTACTGAAGCTGCGGTGAGCGGCGACCTGCACGAATGCGTCAAGTTGCCCCAGTTCCACCGCTGCCTCCGGCAAGCCCGTACACTCTATGCGGCCCCACTGTAGCACAGCGTCAAATCTATGGGCGCTGCTCAAGACATAAGGCGACCACCTACGTGTGGGCCACCGTCCAATCGCGGTTCTTCAGCGTATATGAGCGCCACTGCTCCGGCAGGTCTTCCTCGAAGAAGATTGCCGTGACCGGACAGGCCACTTCGCAGGCGGCGCAGTCGATGCATTCACTCGGATGGATGTATAGCTGGTCCTCTCCTTCATAGATGCAGTTCACCGGACAGACGTCCACGCATGATTTATCTTTAACACCGATGCACGGTTCTGCGATTACATATGGCATCTGCGACCTGGCTCCTTCCCGGTTACAGTCAATCGGGGACAGGGTGGTTACGCGACCAGGATATTAGTTGTCCATGACCGGCGGCAGAACCCCCGTCCGCCGAACGGTCACATCGCCGTGCAACTGCGCCTGGCAGGCAAGGCGCACCGGCGTTTTCAGAACTTGCCGGCCTTTTCCCTCGATCAGGCTGAATGACTCAAAGCGCCCCATAGCATCGAGGTTCTGCATGCCGTCTAGCACCAGGCAGGCGCAGGTCGTACATTCGCCTTTTCCGCCGCAGGTGGTTGGCCAGTAGTACCCGAGGGCAACCGCCGCGGCCATGATCGTTTCGCCGACGGAGGCTTCGATGCAGAATCCGGCTGGCTCGACGGTAATGATTGGCACTACCTGCTACTCTCCTGCACGGTCGTATGGGCTCCACAGCATTGCTCGGTTATTTTGGTGCGCCGAAAGGTACGCTTTGACCTCTTCAACGACCGTCTCACGGGCGATCGAGCTCGGTGATGGCCGGCCGCTTCCATCATCGAAGAATAGCATTGGCGTGCGATCGGATACATTGTCTGCTCGCCAACTGCCGTCACGACGCTCGAAGAAGTTGAGCCTTGTGGCGAGGGGAAGCAGCACGATTCTTGGTGGAGGGCGATATGAACGGTATTGTACCCAGCTCTCGTAACGATACTCGAGCGTGAAGGTGTTCTCTGACCGCACCGTCAGCAGGCGCGTACCACCGGCCGCAGCGGTGAGCCTGACCAGGGGATGCAGATGCAAGGGCGTGTCAAGAATGACGAGGTCGAGGTCCGAAAGGATGTCGATCACGACCGCTCCCGAGTGAAGCAGTGCGTTCGACTGCAGGATATCGGTGTATTCGGCAAACCAGAGCATCTCAAACTGTTTGACGTCGTCCAGAAGCGGTTCAATCTTCGGCAGCAAATGATTAAAGAGC
>JBBRGK010000055.1:0-11597 GCA_038240805.1 Dehalococcoidia bacterium
CGATCATACCGGAGCGCTGAGGCGGCAAAGACGGTGGTCGTGACGTGACGAGGTGCACCATCAAGCATTCGTGCCACTTCGTAGGGCTGACGGGCTTCTCAGGGCGCCAATCGATCAGCCGTGGCCGGTAACAAAGGCGCGGATCGCCACACCGGTCAGGAAGAGCGCAACGAGGCTGAAAACCATCGGCGCCCGCTCCGGCATGCGACGCTGATAGAAGCTGCCGGCACCGATCCCCAGCACCGCTGCAATCCCGTAGATGTAATGCTGCCACCCGACCGGAGCACGGTGACCGCTGGCGTAGAGCGCGATCCCCAGAAGGACCTGTGGGACGTACGCATACCAGCCCGCCAGCGCCAGCACACGGAACCCGCGAGGCAGCGTCAGCTTCCGCGACCAGGCGATCAGTCCCCAGATGGCAGCGGCGCCATTGAGCCCGATGATCAGTATTGCGATCGCGTTGTGCAGATCCTTCACGCTCACTCCGATCCAGTCCAGCATCTGTACGAAACGCAGCGTGAGGTATATCCCGATGCTGACGGCGATGACCTTGAAATGCCAGGGGAGAGGTGGAGCCTCAATGTCCGGGCGCATGGAAGCGCTATCGATCGGATCGCCATCCTCGCCTGGTGGCAGGCCTGGTTGCGGTGAATCATTGTGGCGCGGTTCGGCCATAGTCTGTCGATCGTAGGCAACTGCTAACGCGGCTGCAAGCTTTTATACGACCTCTGTTGATTGACGATTAGCCGCGCGCGGCGCGAAGTAACGCATGAGCGAGCCGTCGAGCATCGCTCATGGCCACGACAACGGTGTCGTCCCGCTGCGAGATCGCAACCATCGCTGGTCCTGAACGGGCCGAATAACGGCCTGAGGAGAAGTAGCGCCGCACAACCGGCACGGGCCGTCGGCCGCCGGGTGGAGCGAGTTTGCCGGCGGGCGTCCTCGCGGAATGTGTGCTGTCAACGAAAGGTGGAAAATCATCGATCATAGAGATGCGCTCGCACTGAACAGACTGCCGGGATCGGGTTGCCACCGCATTGGAAACGAGGATCGTGGCTGAGAACCGGTACGAGGCAGCGTACCAGCCGCAGCCGTAGCCGCGTCAAACACCGCTCGGAACAGTCGGGCATGGGCTATGTCTCATGCGCCTCGCTCGGAGGCGAGGCAGACTCGTCCCTGCTGCCACATGCTGGCATAGTCGCGCCTTCTAGGCCCGGTGGGAGTAGAGACGCCGAATGAGACTGAGCGAGAAGCATAACCTCCGTTCAGGGAGCGGCGCTTTCTAGCCTGCCCGTCTGCGTGCCGGCTCAAGCTGTTGTTCAACTGGCGCGGGGTCGCGGCTTGAACCTGCCAGGCCGTGCTCACGACGGACCGGCAGAGCGGCATCCATATTTGGCGCCAGGCTCAGGTCCAGTTTGCCCCGATAGAGATAGAGCCAACCACTCGCGAGCAACACGGAGACTAATGCGGCGGCTGCACCGACTGCCATCGCGAAAGGGGCGCCGAAGCTGGACGCAAGCGCGCCGGATGCAACGTTGCCAAAGGGCGTGGCGCCGACGTTCACCGTCATGTAGACACCCATGACGCGCCCGCGCAACTGGTCCGGCGCTTTCTGCTGCACGCCCGTATTGGCGGACATGAAGAAGGTGATCAGACCGTAGCCGGTGACGGCCAGCAGCAGCATCGACAGCCAGAACATGTGTGAGAAAGCGAAGCCGATTTCAAACAGGCAGAAGACGACCGCACCACCGAGGAGAAGATCCCAGCGGGTGCGCTGGAGGAAGGCCGCGGTCAGCGCGGCCAGCAGCGAACCGGCGCCCATTGCGGCCATGAGCAGACCGTAGCCGCCGGCACCGGAATGCAGCACATTTTTCGCGAACAACGGCACGAGGACGTTCATGTTGAAAGCGAAGATGCCGAGGATACCGACTAGCGCCGTAATCACCAGCACGGTCGGTGTTTTCAGAACATATCGGCAGCCTTCGGCAAGACTGCCGAATACGGAAGCCCGGGGCGCAGGCTCGACCGCGAAAAAGCGATCCGTTCGCATCATGGCCAAACCGCCGATAACGAAAACGAAGCTGATCGCGTTTGCGTAGAAGCTGCCGGCGACGCCGATTGCGGCGATCGAGATTCCGGCCAGCGCCGGACCGATGATGCGTGCGGCGTTGAACTGCATCGAGTTGAGGGCGACGGCGTTCATCAGGTCCTCGCGGCCGACCATTTCGACAACAAACGCCTGGCGTGTTGGCATGTCGAAGGCGTTTGCGACGCCGAGCAGGGTAGCAAGCAGGTAGACGTGCCAGATCTGAACTAACCCCGTGCTGACCAGCAGGCCGAGAATCGCCGCGAGCAGCATCTGAAACGTCTGCGTCGTGAGCAACAGGCGCCGCTTCGAGATACGATCGGCGAACACACCGCCGAACATCCCGATTAGAAGCACCGGAAGCAACTGCAGTGCGCTGACGATGCCGAGATCGACGGCAGAGCCCGTCATCTGCAGCACTAGCCATGCCTGGGCCACGGTCTGCATCCAGGTGCCGATCAGCGAGACAAGCTGACCGATCCAGAACAGGCGGTAATTGGGGTGACGTAACGCGGTGAAGCCGCGTGCAAACGAGCTCATTCCAGGTTTCCTTCGATTCGATGCAGAAGACCGGCCAGCGTGGCGAGGTCAGCTTCGCTGAGGCCCCGCTGCACCTCGCGCCGGTGCTTTTCCACCTGACGGGCGATCTGGGGAAGCAGCTGACGGCTCTTGTCAGTGAGCCAGACCCGCTGCCGGCGCCGGTCCTCGGCGTCCGCAGTGCGAACGATCAGGTCATCCCGTTGCAGGCGCTGCACGATGTTGGTGAGCGTGGCGCCCTCGATACCCATACGGTGCTGGAGTGTTGTCTGCGAGAGACCATCCTCATTTGCCAGGCGCGCCAGCAGGTTCCATTGCACACCGGTGACACCGTACGGCTCAAGCCGCTCATCCACGCGATATCGCAGCCGCCGCGTGAGCCTTCCGAGAAGAGCGGTCGGCGCCGAGTCGACGTCATAGAGCTTGCGCGGTCTGGTGTTGGACGAAGTCAAAATTGTTAGCTCACTAAGCTTAGTGTGCTAAGTATACTCTATCGCGCCGGTCCTGCCAAGATGAACGAATGAACGAAGCAGAACTTGATGCCGCCCTGATCGCCCAACCGGGCGTTTCGAGACGATACGCCTTCAACGGCGAAGGCTACTACGTCCGTGCGCGCCTGTTCGCCTTTCTTGAGCCGGGCGAGCCTGCGGGAATAGTGATGCGGATTCCTGAGCCCGAACGAAGCCTCGCTGTCGAGCGCGAAGGTGCGCACGCGTTCACGATGCCGCGCACGTCGATCCGGCATGACTGGATCTTCGTGCCTTTCGGCGCCCAACCGGATGATTCGGTCGATTCTGAGATGCTGGCGTGGGCTCTCCGCTCGTGCGAGCATGTCGCGGCGATGGGATCGTGATCGAGGAGTTCGCGCGGTTCCGGTTCGAAATCGGCAAAAGAGTTGGGGGCCGGACGAGCATACTTCCCCTGGGCCGACGGTCCGCCCCGGTCAGCTGATCGCGACGGTTCCTAATGCTTCGCCGATGATCGTTACCCTGCTGGTGCTCAGCAACGCCGGCAACCGTTCGAGCGTCTCATGGCGTGGCTCCGGCACTGTGAGGAAGCGTGGCAACACCGGACAGGGGAGCTCGTTCAGGAAGCGGCACTCTTTCAGGAACGATTGCACAGTGTGCGTATCGCCGCCGTACACGATGTAGTCCAGTGTGCTGAGATGCGGCGTCAGCCGCTCCCGTGCCTCTTCACAGAGGTGCTCGAACAGCTCATGCACCTGTTTCTCGCGGATGCGATCGAACCGGCGCTGCGACTGACCGCCTTTGCGATGCCGGTTTTTGACAAACCGCGAGTCGTTGCGTGACTCCACCAGAACGTCGTGTTCAAAGATCCCGATGGCATAGCCGCCATACCGCAAGAGCACTGCGGCGACGCGGGGGGCAGCCGTGACCAGGGCTCGCAGGGGCTCGGCTACCAGACCTGATTGGGTGAATGAGGCCAGAACTGGATACGGCGGCGATACAATCCAGGCGACTCCCGTCCGAATAAATACAAACGCGCCGGTTTGCGACCTGCCGGCATGGTCCTGGATCAGTTCGCGGTCTGGCGAAGTTTCCAGCACGGCCGACGACGGCAGCGGTTCGCCGACAGGGACCGCAATCGTCTTGGCCCCTGCTTCAGGCGGAGTACGATCGAATTCGTCGAGCAGCTTGAGCAACCGCCCGCGGGAGTAATCAGCGTGAGTCAGCGCCGTCGTCATTCAGACCTGCCTCCGCCTGCTGAACCGGTCACGCCCGTGATCGGCGTCAGCGCCGGACGGCGGGCGTTGTTCGTGGACGGTGTGGTGCAGTCAGTGGATCCCGACGATGCGGCATCGGGATACTGGGAGGCCATGATACCGGAACAACGGCCTTCGAGCGCCCTACTGCTCGGGTTTGGCGGCGGCACGGTCGCCAGGCTATTGCATCGCCGCTTCGGTCCCCTGCCGATAACCGGCATAGACGAGTCGAGTGCCATGCTCGAGATGGCGATCGGAGGGTTTGGTGATCCGCTGCCGGATTTGAGTCTGGTGCAAGCTGACGCTGTCGGCTTCGTCCATCAGGCTGGCGACAGATATGGATTCATCGCCGTCGATCTCTACCATGGCAACAGGCTCGTGCGTGGTGTTCTGGCGTTGCCGTTCCTCAAGGCTCTGGCAGCCAGGCTTGAGCCCGGCGGCAGCGTGGCGTACAACCTGTTCCGCGACGATCTGCTCGGCGAGCGCGTCGCCCGCATTGAGCGCCGGTTCGACCGCATCCGGCTCACCGAAGTTGCTGCCAACGCGGTCTTCCACGGACGGCCGCACCGGCGTCAACGATGACGCAGCTTACCGCCGCCACCACCAAAACGATGCGACTCTGCCCAGTAGGACGCCGATCGCATCAGGTCGAGTTCCAGGTCCTCGTTACGCAGACGCTCGTCAACGCTCGGAAGAATGCACGGCGGCGGCACGTAGCCGATTAGCTTTTGCTGCTCGTGATAGCAGCGCTGCGCCCCGCGGAGACTGCGAAAGCTGCCGATCACCGCTTCTTGATGTAGCACATGATAGCGGCCGTCGCCGGGCACCCGGCCGGTGCCGCGCTCGATGTACAGGCCAATGACCGGCAGGCCCTGCCGGTACCGCTCAGTCGCCAGAGCAGGGGTATCTGAGGAAGACATCTCGCCGCCTCCACCACACCATCCGTGTGCGCTCAAATCGCACACGGCCTCGTCGCGAGGATGACGAGTATACCAAGCATAGATTGCGAACAGGGCAATGGCGCAGCCAATCTGTGGTGAGGCTGTTAACGATGTGATAACGCCGACATTGTGAGCCAGCCAGACATATCCTTTCGCACATAAAGCACTGCCGCCATGGTGCGCCGCAGGCAGGGCAAAAAAGAAGGCCGGACGCAAACCGTCCGGCCTTCATAGCGATCGGGGTGAGCGGGGTTCCCGGCGTTACTCCGGTTCTTCGTCGTCGTCCGGCACCGCCAGCGCTGCGACCTTCGGTCGTGCGACGGGGTGTCCGGCATCCGGCACGCGACGCAGTTCCACTTCGATCTCGCCGGCAAGGGCTGGATTGCCGCGCAGGAACTCCTTGGCGTTTTCCCGGCCCTGGCCGAGGCGAATGTCACCGTAACTGTAGAATGCACCGAGCTTACGCAGGATGCCGGCCTCGACACCGAGGTCGATCAGATCGGCCTCGTGGCTGATGCCCATACTTGTGCCGGTGACCATGATGTCGAACTCGGCAACGCGGAACGGCGGCGCAACCTTGTTCTTGACGATTTTCGCCTTGACGCGGCTGCCGACGATCGTTGTCCCCTGCTTCAGCGTTTCGACACGCCGCAGCTCGATGCGCACGGAGGAGTAGAACTTGAGCGCCCTGCCGCCCGGCGTCACTTCGGGGTTGCCATAGACGATGCCGACTTTTTCACGCAGCTGATTGATGAAGATCACCGAGGTGCGCGAGCGGGAGATCGCCGAGGTGAGCTT
Source organism: Dehalococcoidia bacterium (assembly GCA_038240805.1). Lineage (GTDB taxonomy): Bacteria > Chloroflexota > Dehalococcoidia > CAUJGQ01 > CAUJGQ01 > JBBRGK01. The sequence continues at coordinate 6,086 of JBBRGK010000055.1, forward strand.
GCGCAACGCCTGCGACATCAGGCGGGCCTGAAGGCCGACGTGCGTGTCACCCATGTCGCCCTCGATTTCCGCCCGCGGCACGAGCGCCGCGACGCTGTCGACGACAACGACATCCACAGCATTGCTGCGAACCAGTGCCTCGCAGATCTCCAGTGCTTGCTCTCCGGTATCGGGCTGCGAGATCAGCAGCTCCTCGACTTTAATTCCGATCGCTTCGGCGTAGCTGGGATCCATCGCGTGCTCGACATCAATGTAGGCCGCCATGCCGCCCGCCTTCTGCGCCTGCGCCATGATGCTCAGGGCGACGGTGGACTTGCCGGTCGATTCAGGCCCGTAGATCTCTGTCACGCGGCCACGGGGGATGCCACCGATACCGAGCGCGAGGTCCAGCGAGAGCGACCCGGTCGGGATGCACTCGACGTTTAGTCGGGCGCTCGCCTCACCGAGGCGCATAATGGACCCGCGGCCGAACTGTTTTTCGATCTGTCCAATGGCCAGTTCAAGAGCTTTAGCACGGTCATCAGCCAACGTCTCACGCTCCACATTCTTCTGCTTCACATCCAGCCAGATCAGCCGGTGATGCCCTGTATCTGACACCGCCATCGTACCATCGCAACACCTTCAGAACAAGAGTTCTAGAAAGTAAATCTGGTGACGAGCATACGCGGCCGCGTCGCAGTTCACATAACCGTCCGATCGGCTGCGAACGAGATTTCGGGCCGGCGTGGGAACGTATTGCAGGTGCGCGTCACCGCACCGGCGCTGGAAGGGCGCGCCAATAGAGCCCTCGAGAAGCTGATCGCCGTCACGCTGCACATCGCGCGGTCGCGTGTATCGGTTGTTGCGGGAGCGGCCTCGCGAACCAAGGTCGTTGAAGTCGATGGGATGAGTTCCGAGGAAGTAGCGCGTTTGCTCGGCGCCGGGTAGCAGGGCGTCAGCCGGCCTTTCCGATCGCCTGGCTGATCGCGAACAGAACCAGGATCGCCACCATCGGCGTGATATCGACCATGCCCAGCCTGGGTACCACCCGCCGCAGGGGTCCCAGGATCGGCTCGGTGATCTCGGTCAGAATCCTGACGACTGGTCCATTGGGATCAACCGGAAACCAGGAGATCGCCGCTCGCGCGATGATCGCGATCTGGAGGATCGTGATGAGGATGCTGGCAAAGTACAAAAAAATGCTGATCGCGTTACCCTCCGAGCGCCCGCGAGCGTTCGTATGCGGCGACGACGGCGTCGGCGATCGCCGCCCTGACGCCGGTACGTTCGAGAACCTGTAAGCCGGCAGCTGTCGTGCCAGCAGGCGATGCCACAGAGTTGCGCAGCTGCGCCGGGTGTTGACCGGTTGACTGGGCCAGCCGGGTGGAGCCGGTAAATGTCTGCAGCACCATTTCGGTTGCCAGGTCGCGGCGCAGACCGATCAGCACCGCCGCGTCGATCATCGCTTCGACGAAGAGCATGACGAATCCCGGACCGCTGCCGTTCACGGCGGTGGCCATATCCAGGTACTTCTCATCGGCGAGATATGCTTCGCCACCGAGCGCCCCAAACATGGTGGCGACCTTCGCCCGCTCCTCCGCCGTGACCGCTGCGGTTGCGGTCCAGGCCGTGAAGCCTTCGCCGATGCCGAGGGGGGTGTTCGGCATCGTGCGCACGATTCGCTCGTGGCTCAGCTTTTGCCGTAGCGTATCGATCCGTACTCCGGCCATAATCGAGAGCACCAGTTGGGCGGGCTCAAGCACGCCGACGAGCTGGCGCGCCGCGTTGTCAAAGTCCTGTGGTTTTACGGCAAGGATTACGATCGGCGCACCGTCGAGTGCTTCGGCCGCGTCTGCTGACGTCACGATGCCGTAGCGCTCGGAGAGGTACGTGCGGCGGGCAGCGATCGGTTCGCAAACCCGGAGATCTGCGGGCTCCGACATGTTTTGGGCAAGCAACCCCTGGATGATGCCCTCGCCCATGAAGCCGCCGCCGACAAAACCGACGCGGCCGACCGTTGTCCCGACTTCCGTGCTCATTTGCGTCAGCCTTTTTTGCGGTCCTGGGAGATTGAGGTACCTGTTGCTATCTGTGGCCGAAGATCGCAGTCCCGACGCGTACGATGGTCGCACCTTCCTGAACGGCGACCTCAAAATCATTACTCATACCCATCGACAGTTCGTTCAGCCGGAGCCGCTCCGCCAGTTCGGCAAGACGACGGAAGACCGGCCGCACTTCCTCGGGTTCCACGGCGAACGGGGCCACGGTCATGAGCCCACGAACTTCGAGATTCGGCAGCGACCGGATCGCTTCGACCGCGTCCTCCGCTTCGAGCATCCCGAAGCCGCCTTTGCTCGCCTCGCCGGCAACGTTTACCTCGATCAGCACTGGAAAGCCAGCTGGAGCGCGGTTGCTTAACGCCCGCGCCAGATGCAGTGAATCGACGCTTTGAATTATAGCAAAGAGGTCGAGCGCGTTTCGGACCTTGTTTGTCTGTAGATGACCGATCAGATGCCATCGCGCTTCCATGCCCGCGGAGGCAACCACTGGCACTTTCTCGCTTGCTTCCTGTACCCGGTTCTCACCGAACTCGGTCTGGCCAGCAGCGCAAGCAGCCACGACTGCTTCAGCCGGCCAGGTTTTGCTCACGGCAACGAGGTTGACGGCATCGGGATTGTGTCCACCACGCTCAGCGGCTTCGCGAATGCGGCGGCGCACGCCGGCGATGTTTGCGGCGATCGCCGTGTTAGCAGACACCGCACATGTGGCAGGTCACATCGGCAGGTGGACAGGCGGGCGTCAGCTTTGCCTGCTGGTGGCGGTCCCACTCGCGCAGGAAGAAGACCTCTTTGATGCCGCTGTCGATCGCCTGCCAGGGCGGCCGGCTTCCTTCCCACGGCAAGGGGCCGTCGAGTCCGAACTGCGGCAGCGCTTTTCGCCATGCCGCCAGCGTGTTTTCCGGCAGCACCGCCAGCAGACGCGCCAGCCTGGCATCGGCGCGCGAGCAGATGTCGTCGATCCGCGCCCAGCCCGGCCCGTCGCCCCGCAGCTCGATCCCGCGCGGCACCAGGCCCCTGCGCAGCATCTCCCCCCGGCGTTTGTAGGTCGCTTCCTCGGTCATCGGCTGCAACTCGTACGCAGTCGATGGCTTGGGCACGAACGGCCCAACTCCCATCGTCAGCGTTGTGCCCTTCTTGTACGAGTCGAGACGGGCCTTGATCTTGATGCCCAGATCGACCAGCGCCTGCACATCATCGTCTTCCTCGCCGGGGAGGCCGTACATGAAATACAGCTTCAAGCGGCGCATGCCTGCCGCGCCGACCTTGTCCGCAGCTTCGAGGATCTGTTCCTCGGACAGCGCCTTATTGATCATGGCGCGCATCCGCTCTGACCCCGCCTCCGGCGCGATGGTGACGGTGCGGGTGCCGCCCTTCGAGAGAGCGCTGAGAATCACTGGTGAGAGATTGTCAACCCGCAGTGAGCTGATGCTCACCGCAGCGCCCAGCCCGTCGGCCGCGCCGACCAACTCTTCGAGCTGCGGATGGTCCGCAACAGCAGCGCCAAGCAGCCCGACTTTCTGGGTCCAGCGGAGGCTCTCTTCGACCTGGATGACCAGGTCATCGAGGGGACGGTATCGCGGCGGGCGGAAGACATAGCCGGCGATACAGAAGCGACAGGCACGGCCACATCCGCGCGCCACTTCGATCAGCGTCATGTTGTCCAGTTCAGTTTCAGGAGTCAGGATCGTCGTGAGCGCTCGTGTGCGGCCGATGTCGCGTACCCACTGCCGGGCCACCGGCAACTGTCGCGGCCGCTCAGGCACCCAGACGCCGGGAATTCGGGCCAGCTCGTCCTTCAGTTGCTCACGTTCGCCGTACAACCCGTCACGGATCACGTTGATGAGTTGCGGGACGACATCCTCGCCCTCGCCATTGACCGTGGAATCGAAGAATGGCGCCATGCCGGCAGGGTTGGTCGTCATGCACGGCCCGCCTGCGATCACCAGCGGATGGTCGCCATCGCGTTCCTCTGCGAACAGCGGGATGTGGGCGGCGCGCAGGATCTGGACGACGTTGTAGTAATCCAGTTCGTAGGAAAGTGAAAACGCGATCACGGCGAAGTCGTTCAGCGGACGTTGTGACTCAACGCTGATCACTTCGGCCGGGCTTGGACCGGCAGGAGGGTCAGAAAACGCGCGCTCGCAGACGACATCGGGGTCGTCGTTGAACAGCCGGTAGACGGTTTGCATGCCGAGGTTGGACATGCCGAGGTAGTAGCTGTTGGGGTAGACAATAGCAACCGGCAGCCGGCCGCCCCAGTCCTTTGTGATCGCGCCCTGCTCCTTGGCGAGCCGGGCACGCGCGATCTGCACTGCGCCTGATTTTCTAATCTTCATACAACATAAATCATACCAGACAGGGCGCTATTGCCGGATCGTGACCAGTGTGGCGTTTCGCTCCACCCTTGCGCCCGGCTGAACGTGCACCGTTTCGACGATGCCATCACGCGGGGCGCGCAGCTCGTTGTTCATTTTCATCGACTCGACGATTACCAGCACCTGCCCGGCTACGACTGAGGCGCCGGAAGTGGTGACAACCTCAACGACTACGCCGGTCATCGGGCTGCGCACAACGTCGCTTCCTGCACCCTCTAGTGGAACTCGGTCGGTGAGGCTACCCCGCGCAACTGGCTGCTCGATCCCCACCTCGAAAATGTCGTTGCCGATCACGACTTCATGACCATAGGGCTGCTCGACGGCCACGGCCTCAAACGATCGACCGTCGAGCAGCAGTGAAAACAGCGAGCCATTTATCTGCTGCATGTCCGCGACGTATGGCTTGCCGTCGATAAGTACGGTGGTCCGGCCATCCTCTTCGACAACCTCGACTTCGTGCAGTACACCATTTAGCGTCAGCCGCTGGGCTGCTCTCCTGTTCATCCCTGGTTCATTAGACGTTGCGCCGCCATCCCTTGCCTCCCTGCGCCATTGCTCCAACGGCTGCGGCCCGGCCTGCAAGGCGCCAGCCACTTGAATGATCGTTTCCTCTCGGGCCGCCACTGGCCGGTGCAGTCGCGGGATGCCGGCGACGATGCTGCAGCAGCGCGACCGTTGCCAGCGCTGCCAGTTCTGGCTCACTATGCTCGCGCTCGCGCGGCGGTGAGACCGGCCGATCCAGGAAACCGGTATCGAGCTCCCCTGCGAGGAAACGGCTGTCGTCCATCACGCCGCGGTGGAAGGGAAGGTTTGTTCGGACACCAACGATCCGGAACTCATACAGCGCCCGACGCATCCGTTGAATCGCTTCGCCCCGGTCTCTGCCCCAGGCGGTCACTTTTGCCACCAGCGGGTCGTAGAACTCGGACACGATGAAGCCGTCGTAGAGAGCGCTTTCGACGCGGATCCCGGGCCCCGCTGGCTCGCGGGCAAATGCGATCGTACCCACGGACGGAACGAATCCCTGCGCCGGGTCTTCAGCGGAGATCCGGCATTCAATTGCCCAGCCGCGATAAGTAAATGTTCCCTGGGTATATC
>JBBRGK010000056.1:0-11555 GCA_038240805.1 Dehalococcoidia bacterium
CGATCTGTGTGACAGCAGTCAGCGCGGGCCAGGGGAGACGATCGCCATGACGGCAGCAGGTGCGACCCCGGCGCGAGTGCAGGAATACATGACGCGACAACTCGGGCGTATTGCCCGGCTGCGTGGCACGGGACCAAACCCCTTCGAGTACTTCATCTGGGCCGACGAGACATCGAGCATTGTCTCAGAGCTGTTTGGCGATGGCTCCGACGAGCTGCAGGCGTTTCGGATGGCGGTGATCGACAGCGGCCGCACCGACGACCAGCGCGGCATTCTCGACAACATGACGCTCGGCCTGCATGGTGAATGGGGCATCTGGGCCAGGCTGGACCGCGCCGAGCACGTGATTCGGCAGATCATGGGCGAGCGGGCGTAGTCGGTGCCGCCCCGACCCCATCTACGTAACTACCGAGGTATACGCATGACATCGCCGTATCGCGCCGTGATCTTCGACTTTGGCGGCGTGCTGACAACCTCACCAGTGCAGGCAATGCGGGCGTTCTGCGAAGGCGATGGAGTGCCTTGGGACGTCGTGCGGCCGCTGCTCGGCTCGCACGAGGGGGCATGGTCCCGCTTTGAGACGAATGCTATCTCCCGGGCCGAATTCGTCACCGCCTTTGAGGGCGAATGCGCTGCCGTGGGCCATGCCATTGATGGTGGCCGATTCCTCTCGGGCTTCTTCGGCGGCATGCGGCTGCGCGATGAGATGGTGGCCGTGGTGCGCGCGTTGCGTGGGCAGTTGAAGGTCGGCTGCATCACCAACAACGTGCAGGCAGGAACGCACGGGCGGCTGGTCGCGTTCGAAGATCTCTTCGACGTGGTGATCGAGTCGTCGAAGGTCGGCATGCGCAAACCGAGCCCGGAGATCTACCTCCTCGCCTGCGATCGTCTGGGCGTCAGGCCCGATGAGGCGATCTTCCTCGATGACTTCGGCGTCAACCTCAAGGCCGCCCGCGCTCTGGGCATGGCAACGATCAAGGTTGACGAGACGGACCGGGCGATCGAAGAGCTTGAGCAACTGCTCAAGCTCACGGCGCGAAGTTTGCGATCGTGATCGTGGCGCCGCGGGCTGAGAAGGCCCAGGCACCCTGCCCTGGTTGCAGGGTCAAGGTCGACTCGTATCCCAGCACTGCATCGTAGATATAGACCACGTCCGCGCCGTAGACGACCGAGATCGTGGCCCGCGGGTTGCCGATCAGCACGAACGCGCCTGCCGGCAGCTCCAGCGTCGTGCCGAAAGGCGCGGATGCCGGCAACACCTGCGGCGACAGCGCGTCGAAGTGCGCCCAGTAGCCGGCGCCCGCCTCCAGTGGCGTATCCGACGGCAGCACCTGGTAGTCTTGCGCCCCCGCCGGGAAGCCATACAACGGCCCGCTGGCGCCGGTGATCACGGTGCCCGCGGGACCGCCAACAAGGTTCCAGCCGGGCGGGTAGGTCAGCCGGGCAATCGTGCCTGACTGCCCGTGCACTACCGCGCCGCCGGTGCTGAACAGCGCCGCACCCGTAATGGCTGCCAGCAGCAGCATGAAACGTGGCAGCCACCGCGATGGCAGTCGAGGGCTCAACACGTTTGTACCTCCTCCGTAATTTTGATGCAGTTCTGAGGACATCTTGGATTTGTTCTGAAGGGATTCCGCCGCAGCACATGCTACAGCGGAACCGGCCCGTGATCCTGAGTGCCGGCTGAGAGGTAGAGCAAGGGCGGTATACTCGGCAATGCAGAGCAGCGGCGGCGTGCACGCGGAGGTGGGTTGATGGCAGAGGTTGATGCAACCATGACAGGCGTAGAAGAGGCGAACGATGAGGCGGTGCGGTCGGTTGAGCCGAAACTGCGGCGGCGAATGCAGGAGCTGATGCGACAGCACCACCTGCCCGGCGCCGCAGTGGGTGTGGTGCGCCGCCAGAGCCTCGCCTGGTCCGCAGGCTTCGGCTTCGCGGACGTTGTCTCTGCCCGCAGGCCGGATGCCGGCACGCTGTTCCGGGTCGCCTCGATCAGCAAGACGTTCACTGCGACGGCGATAGTACAGCTGCGCGATCAGGGCAAACTGCGGCTCGACGATCCACTGGAGCAGCACATACCCGAGTTTGCCGCCGTGCGCTGCCATCACGGCGTCAGCACGGATGTGACCCTGCGGCGGCTGATGAGCCACCGCTCTGGCCTGATCAGCGAGGGACCGTTCTCCTACTGGGACTCGATGGAGTTCCCGACGATGTCCGAGATCCTCGACCGCCTGCCTCAAACCGAGGTTGTTTTGACCGCCGACGCGGGGGTGAAGTACTCCAACCTCGCCTTCGCGCTGCTTGGCGAGGTCGTCGCCCGGATCTCTGGCGAGCCGTACGAGGAGTACATCCGCCGCGCGATCTTCGCTCCGCTGGGCATGGGCTCCAGCACCTTCTCTCCGGAAGGCGATCTGCGGCAGCGGCTCGCCACCGGCTACAGTCCGCACGCGTTTGAGGATGCCCCGGAGCCATCGGGTTTTACACCGGCGAGCGGGATCGCCGCAGCCGCCGGGCTCTGCACCACGGTCAGCGATCTTGCCCGCTGGATCAGTCTGCAGTTCCGCGCGGCGCCGCCTGCGCTGGGTAAGAACGCCTCGCCCACGCATGACGAGCACGAACGCACGTGGGTAAGCAGGCGGGAAAGCTCAGACGACAAAAGGATGGACGTGCTGGCGCCGCGCTCACTCGATGAAATGCACCTGCCGCAGGTGATCGATCCCGGCTGGATCGAGGCCCGCTGCCTGGGCTGGATGGGCATGCGACGCGGCGACAATGTCTATCTGGGGCATGGCGGCAGCATGCACGGCTTTATCACCCAGATCCTGTTCAGCAAGGCGCATCGCACCGGCGTCATCGTGCTGACGAATGAGGGCCGCCACGGTGTCGCGAGCCTGGCCGCGGTCGATCTGCTGGAACTGTTGCTGCCGGCCGTCAAGGAGCTGGAACAGGAAGAGGAGGACCAGCCGGCGCTGCCCGCGCCCGCCGAGTGGAAACGCTTCCTCGGCCGCTACAGCCTCTGGGCCGGCGCCCTCACGCAGGTCGAGTTCCGCGACGGCTCGCTCTGCCTGGCGCCGCCGCCGCCGGATGTGGCCGCATTGCACGCCCCGGCGCGCCTCGCGCCGACCGCTGACCCGGCCGTCTTCCGTGTGACGCAGGGCCGTGCCGCTGGTGAGTCGCTTCGCTTCGAGATCGATGCCGCTGGCGGCGTCCGCGGCTTTCTGCTCAGCGGCTTCACCTATACCCGGCTCGGCTAATGTGCTTTTGATGTCTTGTGATGTCACATGAGGGCACACAGAAACGGAGCCGCCGGCATCGCTGCCTGGCGGCTCCGTCTGTTTTGGGTTCTGTTGCGGCTGGCTGAATCTCCGGCGAAGGCGGATGTCGCGTTCGCCGCTCGTCAGCCGCCGGTGGTAAAGGTCACGGTCAACGTTGCACAGAGGTCGATGTTGAGCAACTGACCTTCGGTGCCGTCATCGAACACGGCGCGCATGTCGTACGAGCAGTTGCCGTCGGTGTAGCGGGTGAAGTAGATGAAGGCCGAATCGCCCGGCGCGAGGGTGCTGACGCCGAGGATGTCCGCGCCCCAGTCATCGCCGGGGCCAGACGGAGCCACGTAGAAGTTCACAATTACCTTCGAGCCGCTGCCGTTGATGACCGTGAAATCACGCTCGTCCGCATGGGTATGCGTGACATTTCCGCCGACCGCCATCACGGCAGTCACGAGCATCAGTGCAAGAATCGACCGCGTAAACCACTTAACCATACCTGCTCCTCCTCCAAATGTGCGCTTTCTATTGCAACTATATCGCGATCACAAAACTGCGTCAACGGGCATTAATGCTCCATAGACGCACGTATCCGTTGTGATCAAGTTACATTTATATCATCATACGATATAAAATTGCCCGAGGCGGGCAATCAATGATCGCCCTCTCCGTTGCCGGAAGGCAATGGAGAGGGGCCGGGGTGAGGTCGCTGGCGGACGAACTCGCCCAGTTCACAGAGGGCGAACAGCAACGCTCCGCCGCCGCAGAGAGCAAGGCCCGCCGGTGGCAAGACCAGACCATAGCGAGCCAGGCCGAGCCCGAGCGCGAGCGTCATCACGGTCACCAGGTACCAGCCGCTGAGCCCATAGAAGCGGTGCCGACGGTGGACAGCGGCCAGCAGTGAGTGCCACACCGCCGCGACCACCACACCGAGCAGGATAAGCCGCACCAGCCAGAGCCCGCCCGACTGCAGCAATGAGAGATCGAGCTGCTCCAGCCGTCCGGTGAAGCTGACCAGTTTGAAGCCCGTAAATTCGGTCGCAGCGAGAATGCCCGGACCTTCCGCCCAGGGCAGGAAGAAGCCGGCCAGCACCAGCGGCCCTGCCACGAGGCGCGCCGCGTGTATCACGATGCGAATTGCCCGGCTGCCCGCTGATCCGGGAGCAGCCGTTGCGCTGCCGGCCAGCCACGACTTCATCGGCGCTACGCTCCCACGGGCGGGCGGTGAGGTGTGCCTGCCGGCGGTCCTGTCTGTCGGGTTCATTTTCCGACGCTCACCGCGCCAGAGAGATGCAGCAGATCGTGGTCGTTGACCAGGTTGACGACCAGGCCAGCGAGCGCGTTCTCCGCCTGAGCGAGCTCACCCGAGCCGCCCAGGCCTCGCTGTAACAGCGTGGCGAGATTGAGGTAGGCGAACATGCCCAACCCACCGGAGATCTGCGCGGCGGTGTCCTTATAGCCGGGCAGATCGGCGAGCACGGTGCCTTTTTTCTGCAGCAGCGCGCGAACGCTGTCCGGACTGCCGACCGCCACATAGCCATCCGTGACGGCGAAGGCCAGGTCGGTGCCGGCGGCGCTGAAGCTGGTCATCTGCACGCTGCCGACCTTCTCGGTGGCTGGCGGGTTGTCGGCGGCGGCATTGGAGACCTTCGTGAAGACGTCGCGCGCCTGTTTCTCGTCCTGCACAACCGCCATGATCAGCGCCTGCGGCGTATCGAGACCGGCGCCGGGGAACTGCAGCGCAACAGCCGTCTCGCCAGTGAAGAGCGCGATCAACTCCTGCAGGCTCTTGAGCCCAAGCGACTGGCCAAGCTGCGCCAGTGCGTCGTTGAGCCCCGTATAGTCGCCACTCTTAGCGATCTCCTTGTCGATATCGGCGCGGTTGCTCTTTACGGCTGCGTTGTAGGTCTGGGTCAGACCGGTGGTGGAAACGAACACGGCCGTGTCGCTTGATACCAGTTTGGCAAAACGGGAGGCGTTCGGCTGCAACAACGGCGCGATCGCGTTGGACTTACCGGTTGAAATCGCTTCGGCCTGCAGGCTGTTGCCTTTCGCGGTGATGACCAGGCCGAAGGGCTTCAGGGCAAAATCGGCGCCAGCGTTGCTGAGGGCATCCTGCAGATCGGTGTTGCCGTTCAGGGCATCGTCGGCGATACGCTGGCCGTCTATATAAAAGAAGCCGAGGTAGCTGCTGCCGAACCGGCTGCTGAGCGACTTGAACTCGCTCACGCCGGCCATCGCTTTCTGCTTGCCCGCCTTCACGTCGAGTACGGAGAAGAGACTTTCTTCGTCCGTAGAGACGACGACGTAATCGCCGAGCCGCGCCACGTACTGCGAGTTATCGCTGTTGTACTGATAGCTGACGCCGGTATGGCTCGCCTTGCTGAAGCTGCCGCCCGACTTTTGCAGGAGGGTGTTCATGGCTTTGCCGGCATCTTTGCAGTGGGCAACGATCGCAAACGACGGCGTACTGCCGTTCCCCGCAGTGGAGCGCAGGTAGATGCCAGCGTCGCCGCCAAGGAACGGCACGATATCCTGCTGCCAGTTGAGCCCGCCGCCGCTGTTCGCCTCGTCGCGGAGACGCTGCTGGGGCTGCTTCTGGCCCATCCGTTCGGCGAGCTTAAATGCTGCCACCCACTGGTTGGAGGTGAGATCGGTGTTGATCACGCCGTAGACCAGCGCATCGGCAGGCACCAGCGCCGCTGTCGTGTTCACGCTGCCACCCGACCTGTTTGCTGCGTAGAGGACGCCAGCGACTACAAGCGCAGCGACCAGCAGCAGCCCGGCGATGCCCGCAGCTCCAGAACGCCATGATAAGGAACGCATTGGCGGGATGCTCCTTTATATAGTGCCGCTTAGTTGGTGTCGTCGGCATAGGTTCAGATGCAGACGGCGTGCACAAGGGATACGCGAATTGCAATACTCCTGTCAAGATTCAGGCGCATCTTCTCGAAACAAGACGCTTCCGCGCCGGTGCGCACAGCCCGCTACGGCACCGGGAAGGCCGCCACCGCGTGCTCGAAGGTGGCGAAGGCGACTTCGAGCTGCCATTGTTCTGCCGCCCGCTCGCTGCCCCTCAGGAAGCCGCCGCAGCCGTCAGAAAGGAAGCTGCCGGGTGTATCGCCGGCGCAGGCCGCCACTGGCGTAAAGCTGCCTGGCACCTGCCAGAGATTCTGCCCGGGCAGGAAGCTGTAGCGGATGCTGTTGCGAGCCAGCATTTTCACGGTCTGATAGTCCAACGCGTAGGTATCTACGGCGCGTTCAAACTCACGGGTCACGTCAATGCGGGAGACGCCCTCGTCGTCGGTGCTGAGCGCGACGGCTACGCCGGCGCTCAGGTAGTTCTGGAAAGGGTGCCGTGTGCCCGAAACGCCGAGAATCAGGTCGCTGCTGGTCAGGCTGATTTCAACCAGGGTATCGCGTTGCACCATTTCCGCCAGCAACCCGTACGGGTCGTCCTCGTAAAATAGATCGGTGCCGTGGCCGATCCGGCGCGCATGGCCGATCTCGATCGCGTCGCGGATGTGAAAGCGCAGATCCTCGGGCGGCACCAGTCCCAGCGTCAGCTCACCGGCGTGCAGGGCGATGTTCATCGATGGCGTCTGCCGCGAGAGAAAGTCGAGCATCGACATCTGCTGGCCGTAGTTGCTGAGCGCGGCCGGGGCGTCCTCCGGCGCCACCAGACCCAGGCCGACCACGCGCGGATCGGCCTTCGCCAGGGCGAAGCTGAGGACAAACTGCGCGAAGAGCTGTTCGCGCGGCAGCAGGCGATTGGACTGATACAGATAGCGGATCGTGACCTGGCAGCCCGGCTGCTCCGCAGCGCTACCGCGGCCCAGGCGGGAGCGCATATCGCTCTCGGCAGCATCGATATTCTGCCGCGCCAGGGCGACGACGCCAGCCATGCCTGCGTCCATCAGCTTCTGCTGCAACAGAGCGAGATTGTCATCCCAGCCGGCCGCTGCGCCGAGCATCCTCGAGGCGCCGCCGTCGGAGGTGTCCATCAATTCCAGGTACTGCTCGTTTTGAGCGGCCGCCCGATTCGCAGCCTCCGCCAGCTCAGCGCCGGCGAAGCCCTTTGAAGCGAGCCTGAACTTGCCGAAGGCGTTGAAAAAGTGGTCGTGGGCCGAATCCGTGCCGGCGCCCGGCACGAAGGATCGCATCGACCAGGCGTCAACGATAGCGGCGTAGAACGAGCCGTCGCTGTACGCCTCGGACACGGGCCTGCGGCCGGCAGCGGTATCGCAGGGCGGCGCCACGGCGGTCATCGTCGCAAGCTGGATGCAGAGCCCGGACTGGGCGGCAAAGCTGATGTAGCTCTCCGCGTAGACTGCGCCCGAAAGGTGATTGTGAAGATCACCGCCTTTGGGCATCTGCCGCAGAAACGCATACAGCAGCGGGGGACTACTGCGGATCGCGTCCAGGTAGGCGGCGGTGCGGCCGGCGTCGCTGGTCGCGGTTTGCGCCGGCAGAGCTGCGGTCTGTACGCCGGCGGCCGTGTTGGGCTGGACCGCTATTGCTCGTAGCGGCATCCAGAGCAGCGCCAGGGCGACAACGGACAGCAGCAGGCGGGCGGGCGCGTGGAGCACGTTACGAGCCGGCTGTGGTGCAGACATCTACTCATTCTCCGGCGCTGGTGGCGCTCGCACATGGTACGGTCTACCCCGGCCAGCTGCCAGAGCGGGCACGCGCTACGGCCACAATAATGCGGGCGCTGAACAGGCAGCGTGATACCGTAGCGGTGGAAGCAGCCGCCACCGGACAGGCGATGACGTACGCGGTCAAAGAGATTTTCTACACGCTGCAAGGGGAGGGCCGCAACAGTGGCCGCCCGGCCGTCTTCTGCCGCTTCGCCGGCTGCAACCTCTGGTCGGGGCGCGAAGAAGATCGCGCCGCTGCGGTCTGCAGCTTCTGCGATACCGATTTCGTCGGGGTGAACGGAACCGGCGGCGGGCGCTTCGCCACAGCAGCGGAACTCGCGGGCGCCGTCAGGGCGATGTGGCCGCATCAGGACACGGTCGTAGCGCGGCCGTTCGTCGTCTGCACGGGCGGTGAGCCATTGCTGCAACTCGATGAACCGCTGGTCGAGGCGCTGCACGCCGAGGGGTTCGAGATCGCGATCGAAACCAACGGCACCCGGACGCCGCCGCCCGGCATCGACTGGATCTGCGTCAGCCCCAAGGCTGGTGCCGAGCTGGTGCTGCGCACAGGCGATGAGTTGAAACTGGTCTATCCGCAGGCGGGAGCGGAGCCCGCGCAGTTCGAAGGGCTCGCCTTCGACCACTTCCTGCTTTCGCCGATGGACGGCCCCGAGCGTGAACGCAACACCCGCCTCGCCGTGCAGTACTGCCTCGACCATCCCCACTGGCGGCTCAACCTCCAGACCCACAAGTACCTCGATATTCGGTAACCCCGGCAGCTTTACGGGCACCGCCCTCTGCTTCTCCGAAGTCCACCTGGCTATCAGGTTCGCGGTGTCACAGACCGGCCAACAGATCGTGGAATCCTGAGGATATATGCACTTGACAATACTCGATCAGGAAGATACCGTTGCCCTATGAGCATGAATGTGCGCGGTGAGCTGACTCTAAAACAGATGATGCAGCGATTCTCTACCGAAGAGGCTGCGCGCGAATATTTCGAGTTCTTGCGCTGGCCGGATGGTCCTTACTGCGCCCATTGCGGCAACGCTGACCAATCGCGCATCTACAGGGTGACGCCAAATCCCGGCAAGAAGATCCGCCCCGGCCTCTACAAATGCGCTGAGTGCAAGCGGGGGTTCACAGTGACGATCAACACCATCATGAAGGACACACATATTCCACTGAACAAGTGGCTCATCGCTTTCTACATGGTGTGCGCAAGCAGAACCCGGGTTTCCGCGCTCCGCCTTCAGCGGCAGCTTGAACTGGGCTCCTACAAGTCAGCCCTGTCCCTCCACCATCGCATCCGCTACGCGCTCAAGGACGCGGAGACGAGCGACAGGGAGAGGCTCAGTAGCACTGTCGAGACTTTCGGAAGGCAACCCGGTGCAGTCCAGCTGGTGCGGCCTCACCGGGCAAGCAAGGAAGATCGACAGGACGCCGAAATTGCGCAGAGGCGCCTGGTTGAGGTAGCGCTTAAGCCGGATGAGGTCATGCGAGGAAAGGCGCTCGAGGAGAGACTGGAGCGGTGGCAGGCGTAAGTAAGTGCCAGACCCGCTCTATGGCCTGGCCTTTAGCTCGGCTGCATCGGCCTTCCTCGACCGAATGGCGCCCGGCAAGTTCCGCGCTCAGATCGCCAGGAAGGCAAGCTCTCTCATCTATGATCCGCATCCACCAGGCTGCAAGAAGCTGGTCGGTGTCATTGATGGAAACGAACCGGTGTGGCGTATCCGCTCTGGCGATTATCGGATCCTCCATGTCGTACGAGACGTTGAAGTGCTTGTATTAGATATTGGCCATCGGAAGGATGTGTACAGATGAAACCAGCGCCATCGGAGGCGGATGAACTGCATATGGACGTAGCTGAGTTCGACAGGATTATGCGCCGGGCACTTTCGACACCGCCCGCTACGGTATCCACCGAACCCGAGTCATCCCACCCAAAAAAACGTGAGAGACCTGATCAGGAATAGATGCGCGAAGCCCCGGCGGTTTTTATTCCGCCGGGGCTTCGCTTTGGCTCTTGGTGTATAGCTATTGCTTACCGGTGCGGCAGGGGCAGTCAGGGCCCGCCTTGCGCCCGGTTGCAGGGTTGTTTACTTGCCTGCAGCGACGATGTGAACCACGCCCAGAGGGATGCCGGCCTTGAAGAGGGTGACACCAAAGGTCGTGTTCAGGGCGCCCGCCGCCGCGTCGGACAGCTTGGCAACGGTGCCATCGAGCAGGACATGGCCCTGGGCATCCTTGCCCACCTGGACTTTACTGCCATCGAGGTCGAGCAGCGGAACCTGCTTGCCGCCGACGGTGGCGGTCAGCGTCGAGGCGCCGGGGTCAACGATGAAGTCAGTTGCGGTCAGCGACTTGTCGCCGGCTGAGAAGGTGATGCCACCGGAGTGGGTCACTTTGCCGCGAATGAACGGCAGCGCCGTCTGCGGGTAGATTGAGACGTTGCCGCCGGTGATCGGGAAGGTCGCCGTGGTGGTCGTGCCGTTCACTGCCGCCGTTGCAGGCGCCACCGGAGCAACCATGACCTTGTTATCCGTGAGCACTTTGAGGGTGCCGGGATCGAGGTCCACGGACGTGCTGACGCCGGTCAGTGTGTTAATTGTCGCCGACGGCGTGGGTGCCGCGTTGGAGTTGTTGTTGCTGGAGCAGGCTCCGAGCAGCAGTGCGCTACCTACGAAGACGGCAGCACCGAGCATGCTGATGCGATGTGTACGCAAGGGAATTCTCTCTTTCGTGTGATTGTCTGGTGATGCAAAGTGCGCAGACCAGGATTGAAAACGGTCGCCGGCGCGGGAGGTGCTACCGGGCAAAGACCGCATGAGACGAATGAGGAGCGCTGCAGTCGCGCCTCTGTCGTCCACGTTCACTGTCTATTACGCTGCGGGGCTGATGATGGATCATCCGTGAACGATTGCTGACGTACTACCTTCGGCTGCATCCTGGCGTCGAAGCAGAGCCGCAGTTCCCTCAGTTTTATATGATGCGCAGACTTTGCAGCAGCAGCGTGATCGCATGTTCTGCCAGCGATGCCGACGGATTGTTCCGCTCTGGATAGACGCGTGTGCTGATGCCGAACACGCTGCCGCCGGCGCTGCTCTGGACGTAGAACTCGCGGATCGTCGAATCGCCGGCGAAGTAATCGATCTGGAAGACGTTGTTCTGACCGTCGTGGAAGTAGCTCACGCTCAGCGGCTGGTAGGTGGAGGCGGGGCCGCCCTGCGCCTGCAGCGCCGCTGTCTCCTGCTGCAAGGCGTCGTAGGCCCAGCTATCGAGCGGCTGGTCATTGATCGGACCGAAGTTGCGCACCAGCACCTCGTAGCCATAGCCGTGAAACGGCGGACCGGCGAGGTATGGCCCCAGGATCTCCGCCGTGCCGTCAGTGCTGCCGTCCTGCAGTGCAGCGGTGGCAGTGCCGGGATAGCTGAACGTGAATCCGCCGCCCTTGTAGGTCTGACGTGAGGCGAGCGGAACCGCCGCCAGGTTGGCGTCGCCGGCCGGGCCGATATAGGGATTGGTGAAGTCGAACAGACGGTCCGGCGCACCACCGCGGTCATCGCCGGGTGGGAAATCCGTGCCGGGGCCAGCGACCGCCGTCCAGATGCCGTCCCGGTTGCGCAGGATTATCATCGCCGGATCGGTC
>JBBRGK010000057.1:0-11397 GCA_038240805.1 Dehalococcoidia bacterium
AAGGCAACCAACGATCGCCCTCTCTACCGGCGGCAGCCGGTGGAGAGGGTAAGGGGTGAGGTTCGCCCGCACCATTTAATGAAGGATCACCCCCCATGCAACGACCCGGACAGCCGGCCCTCTCACGCCGGCAGCTGCTGCGCCTGGGTGCGCTCGGGCTCGCCGCCTCGCCGTTCGGTCTGCTGGATGCGCTCGCGGTCCGGCCCCGCCGGGTTGCCCTGGCGGCAGCGAGGGATCTGCCCGCCATCCAGTTCGACATCGCGGACTACACTGCGCCCGTGGAAGAGCTCGACGGCACGCTGTTCCGCCTCGGGCCAGTGTTCACCCTGTTCGTCACCGGGCGCCTCAAGCGGCAGCCGCTCCTTGCCGACCAACAGGTGCTTGAGGGTGCGCTGACGGCGATCGAAGCAGCCTATCCCTTTAGTCCTGACGGAGTGTTCAGCTCCATCGCCTATGGCATCCCGTATTTCAACCGCTTACCGGGTGGCATGGCGGGCGAGGTGGTGGCGAGCCATCTGCCGCGCCTGTTGCTCGACCGGCGGCGATATGCCCTGGAAGAGGCGGTGCCGTCGCCGACCGACATCTCGCCCCTGAACCCCGAAGTCAGCAAGCTGAGCTTCAACGCGCCGGTTTTGATCGAGACGAACGATCTGCTGCTGACCCTGCGCAGCGACGTGCAGGCAAACCTCACCGACGTGCTCGCCTGGCTCACGGGCAGCAATCTGCTCGCCGGTGCAGCGGCGCGGTCACCAACGCTCGCGGATCTGCTCGACGTTACCTCGACGCGCCTGATCTTCCTGCAGCGGGGCCTGCCACGGCGCCTCGCCGAGGCAGAGGGACTGCCCTTCGCCGGGCGCATTCACCCCGATTCGCCGATGTGGATGGGGTTCGCCTCGCAGCAGGCTGACAGCAACGGCACGGCGGCGGTCGCGACCTTCCGCGGCAATGCCTCGGCGAAATTCACCAGCGCGACAGCGGATGACTACTTCGCGGAGGGAACGATTCAGCACCTGTCGCACGTCAGCCTCGACCTAGAGCAGTGGTATGCCAATGACGAACCCTACCTGGAGCGGGTGCAGAACATGTTCCGCTCCAACCCTGTCCCGGCGCAGGGCAACCCGGATCAGTTCACCGACGGCGGCGGACCAGCGTTCCTGCCCAATGCCTTCCGGGGGCGGGACGATGCCAGGCAGAGCTCGGTGGGATTCGGCACCGAGGACGGGCAACGGCGGCTCGGCCACACATCGTCGCTGCAGCGCGCCTCGCGCGCCGGCGATGGCACGCCGATCAGCGTTCGAATCGATGGGCCGGGCTTCGACGCGCTGGACGTGGCGGACGGCTCCAACCAGCCGAAGCTGCACTTCAGCATGTTCGTGCCAACGGCCGAGGTGTTCGAGCGGATGCGCCGCTACCAGTCGGGCTCCGACCTGGCAAAGGCGGGCGGCGTGCCGGCCAGGTTCACAGGGCTGGAGCGCTTCACCAGCGCCACGCGCCGGCAGAACTTCCTCGTCCCCTCGCGGCGCCACCGCGCCTTTCCCCTGCTCGAGCTGGCGTGACCCTGAGCGCGTTAGGAGGTGTTACATGGAAATCCCGCTGGCAGTCGTAGCCGATTACTCGAATGTGCGCAAAGAGGGCAAGCTCAACATCATGGGCATTTTCGCAAAGGTCAACGCCCCGACTTTGCCGTTCATTCTGTCGAAAATGCACTGCGTATTCAATCTCCGCTACGGACCCACCGAGCGCGGAATGAAGAAGAAGCTGTCGATCAGCCTCGTGGACGACGACGGTGGCAGTCTTTTACAGCTCAATACTGAGTTTGAGATCCCTGCTGACTCGCCGCCATCTGGCGACTCGTACCAAATGGTGGGACTGGCGGGGCTGCAGTTTGCGAAGTACGGGGACTACGCGTTTCATATCTCAGTCAACGACGAGCCGAAAGCCCGCGTCGCTTTCAGTGTTGTCGAGCCTGAGTCGCCTTCCCCGGGCGAACCCGCAGCGCCCCGGTAAGCCCGGGCAGAAACAATGGCAGAGTCCGTCGACCTACTGGAACGCATGCGCCGGTCGAAGAACGGCTGGAAGGAACGCGATCTCGAGCGCCCTTTTGTCGGCTTTGGCTTTGAGCGGGAGGAGGGCAAGAAACATATCCTGTACACTCACCCGCGTTACCCGGACCTGATGGCGACCGTTACCCGTAGCAGCGGAGGGTTACCCGTAGGATATATTAGCAAGGCAGTGCGCCTGATCGATGAAGTGCAGGAGAGGAACCGCCAGCATGACAATGGCGACCAATGAGCCCGGCATCATGTACGGATATGAGATCGTTCCCAATGTCACTACAGACGGTGGCACTACCTACCTTGCCACCCACCCGGACCTCTCCGGTTGCATGGCCCACGGGGATACACCCGACCTGGCGCTTCAGAATCTCGCCGAGGCAAGACAGATGTACATCGCATCGCTCGAACGCCGTGGGCTACCGGTGCCAAAGCCAACGGTGAGAACGGTTCAGTCGGTGAAATGGAAGAGCTACGCATCAGGGAGCGTGGTTACCGGGCAACCTATCACCCGGCTGCCGGTACTTCAGCCAGTCCCCTGACCGCCGCGAGGTTCAGCCAGGACAACTGGCAAACGGGCAATGTCTCCCCGTGTAGATTCGACGGCCCGGGCACGCTGCCCCGCGGAGCGTGTGGCGACCGGCGGAATGCCGTATAAAACATCCGTGACCGGACCGATGCAGATGGGCGTCAGCCTGTGCTCTGCAGCGGTTGCCGCGTCCGCATTCGCAAAGGGCGCATACCGACTGCTAAACAACGGTTCGCGTTTTACCCTTACAGATACAGACGGTTACTGCCAGCCCCAGATCGGGTGATACCGCAGGGCGCGAAAACGTGCCGCCAAAACGAGCGGTGCCTCCTGCGTGCTGCCAGCGTGGCCCCGGTTTTCCACCGCCTGGTCGCGACAAATACGTTCTGGCTACCCGTTTCGGGGAAAAGAATTGATTTTTTGATTGGGCAGGGGGATGAAGTAAGAGTAGTCGTAGTGTAGCGGTGGAGAACGTGGATAACTGCCCGCGCCACGCTCAGTCAGGCAGGGGATAACTGCCGTGGAGAAACCCGGCTCTCACTGTGCAGAAGGTGGATAACGGGCCGTGATCAGCGCTCCCGATCGTGGCGCCGCCGCAACAGGCGACAGGTTATCCCCATTCCTCCCCGGTTATCCACAGTTTTCGGCCAGTTATCCACAGTCGTTGCCGCCGGATTGGGGATGCGCTGGGGATGCGCTATGTCGAGTCGCAGGGTCAGATTCCCTATTGGAGCCGTACGATCGCACGGCCGCGCACCCCTCCCTTGAGGATCAGGGCCAGCACACCGGGCAGCTCCTCAAGATCGATCTCATAGCCGATGCTCTCGGTCAGGCCGCGCGGCTTCAGGTCGCTGGCCAGCCGCTGCCAGAGCTGTTCGCGCAGCGGCTGGGCGCAGTTCACCGACTCGATGCCCAGCAGATTGACCCCTCGCAGGATGAACGGTAGCACCGTTGTTTGCAGACCGCTGCCGCCCGTCAGGCCCGAGGAAGCGACTGAGCCGCCATACTGCGTCGTGCGCAGCATGTAAGCGAGTGTTTCACCGCCGACCGGATCGATGCCCGCTGCCCAGCGTTCTTTCTCCAACGGCCGGCTGCTCGGCGTCGAGACCTCTTCGCGGCCAAGAATCTCGCTTGCGCCAAGATCCGTGAGGAACTGATGCTCGCTCTGCTTGCCGGTGCTTGCCGAAACGTCATAGCCAAGCGCCGCCAGCATGCCGACTGCGGTGCTGCCCACGCCGCCCGTGGCGCCGCTGACCAGCACGCGGCCGCTTCCGGTGCTGAGGCCGTTCTGCTCCAGGCGTTGCACCGAGAGCGCAGCTGTGAAGCCCGCCGTGCCCAGCGCCATCGCCTCCCGCAGGCTCAACCCTTCGGGGCGCCGCACCAGCCAGGCCGCGGGCAGGCGCGCGTATTCTGCGAAGCCGCCCCAGTGCGCCACACCGATGTCATGCCCGGTGGCGATCACCTCGTCGCCCGGGCTGAAACGCGTATCGCTCGATTCAGTGACGGTGCCGGCAAGATCCACGCCAGGCACCATCGGGTAGGAGCGCACCACGCGTCCGTCCGGCGTCGCGGCGAGCCCGTCCTTGTAGTTGACGCAGGAATAGGCGACGCGAACGGTCACCTCGCCCTGCGGCAGATCGGCAAGCGATATCTGCTGTACGCCGGCGCTGAAGTCATTCTCAGACTTACTTACAATGAAGGCGCGAAACGTCTCTGCCACAACACTACCCTCCCGGTTGCTGACCGAGGCGGCGCCCCGGCCGTTGTCGAGTGTAGCGGCCCGCAGCATCGACGGGCAAATACGCCGGGCGCGCCAACGCCCCGGGGGTGCAGTCCGGGGCGCTGGCGCAGAAGGGAAACCGAACGGGATGGAGTACAGACGAGGAGTGCAGCAGAGCAGCGGCGCCCTGGCCCGGCCGAGCCGGAACACCGCGAAGGATCGAGTTAGCAGCTACTCGGCGCGACGAGGTCCACTCGCTGGGCGCCGCTGACTTCCGGCACCGTGCCGGTCTGATTCGCCATGCAGCCATCGACCGAGAACGAGACGACGCTGCCCGCACCGGCACAGTCGCTGATCGCGCTGGAGAGATCGACGATGTACAGTCCGCGGTTGTTGTCGTAGCTTCCCTGGCCGCAGACCGTGCCGTTCACGTAGGCGACGATCAGGTTGCCACCATAAGCGCCGTGGTCGTCCACCTGCACGAAGCCGAACATTCTGCCCGCAGGGGGCATCCCCTGCGCCGATGCCGTCGTGGCCCCTGTGCCTGCCATACCGAAGAATGCTGGAGCCGAAGCCGCCGCGAGCGACAGCGAAGCTGCAAGCAGTGTTCTGGCGCCGCCGAGTCGAGAATGAGCCATAGGTCCGCTCCGAAGTAGATTGCCTGTCCGCGCCACCGCGGACTGTTGGTATAGTCATTCTGCAGGCCGTTCTCTTAGTTTTTCCTTAGAAATGAATATCCCCGATAAATCGTGTAAGTCGCTGCCTGCTCGGTTGGTGACCATCCAGAACCTGTCGGACTTTACTGGCCGAGCAGGAACCGAATATGGAGGAGACCTCTCATGGAGGAACAGAGGAAGCTGCAGCCACTGCTGGCTCAGGTCAAGCAAATCATTGCGCCGCTCCAGGCGCTGGCTAAGATTCGCCCCGACACCGCCGATGCGCTCGGTGCGTTGCAGGCGGCGCTGCAGAAACTGCCCGATGGAACTGGCATCGGAGAAGCAATCACGGGGATACGGAGCCAGTTAGCGTCCTACCTTGAGGCTGAAACCGAAGAGAGACGTTCAGCGTTCGGGCGGATTGAAGCCGACTACATACGGGCTGTTAAGGAGGGCGGGCGCCAGGCAGTCGAGGCGGCAAACGGCTGGCGGATCGGCAAGCTCGAGCTTCAGCACGATCGCGACCACTCGGCGGTGCGCTGCTGCTACAACCGGGAGCAGGTCACCACCTGGCGGCCGGTTCGGAACAGAGAGGATATCGAAGCGGCGGAGCAGGCGGCGCTTACAACCCTCGATAAAGCGGCGATCCAGGAGACGGACCTGAACGATCTTTTCTGGGAGGCGTACCAGCTCGCGCGTGGACTCCATCGGCGTCGAACCGGCGAACCTACAAAACGTGTAACTATGCCGGAACTCAACCGGGGGCTCAGGTTGGCGCTGGTGGAAGAGGAACTTGAAGGCGGCAAACCTGGCCGCAGGATTACCAAGATCGATCTACCGATGTGGGCCTTCCTATATAACGTCGATCGCTATGCATCACTTCGCCCCGGCTTCCCCGAGGAACGACGGCTTGAATTCATCACCGGCAGCCAGCAAGAAGTGAAGTCTCTGGGCATGACGCTCCACGGCCTTGAAGCGCACCAGGACTATCGAACGTACTGCCACGTCGCAAGTCGCGAGGTCTCACATTGATAGCCAGCTCGGTGGAATCCCGAGACGCGATTATTGATGCGCTCCAGAAGGTTGCCGAAAACGGGATCCCCTCGCCAGAGTCTACCGCGATGCTTGATGTCGGCACTCGCGCGTATCTGCAATACATTGAGGGCGAAGTAGTAGACGATCTGCTCGGTCATGGCGGTGCTACGTTCAAGGTGTATGAAGGTTCCTACGGAGCCGGTAAGACACATTTGCTGCAGCTCCTGAGCGGTCTCGGGCTGGAACGCGGTATGGCCGTCGCACAGACCAACCTGTCTCGCTCGATGGGTCTTGAGGAATGGCAGGCTGTTACGAGCTACATCCTTGGTAGGATTCAGTTACTGGTGGACGGACAGCGTTTTCGCTCCTTACCCGGAATTCTCGGTGCCCTCCGCGGCTCGGTGGATGAGCCGGCCAAGACGCTCAGGAACGCCCCGTTACCTCACGCTGGCTTCAAAGAGGCAATGTGGCAGATGACCGCCGGCCCGCTGGCCGGCGCCGAAAGTTCCGAGATCCTCGCCCGGTATCTGCAGGGCGAGCGGGTCCTCGTGCGCGACCTTCGGGGAGCCGGGTTCATGCAGGTCAAAGACCCGCTCTCAAAACGCAATGCAGAGTCGGTGCTGGCAACGGCCTTGAGTGGTCTGCGTCTGCTCGGGATACCGGGCACGATGTTGCTGTTTGACGAGAACGAGGAGCTGCTGGCGGATGCAAGCTCGAAGAAGACTCGGGCGGCAGCGAACCTCATGCGCCGCATGATCGATGCATGTGCCACGGGTGGGCTGCCTGGCACGTTGACCGTGTTCACAGTTCTGCCAGGGTTCTTAGAGCATTGCTCTCAGGACTATCCGGCTCTTGGTCAGCGGCTGCAGAGACCTCGCGGCGGCGATATCAAACCGTCCTGGCGTTGGCCGGTGCTCTCAATAGAGCACGTCAACTCCATCACCAATCAGGATGAATTCCTGGCGTCGATAATCAAGGTCTTCCACCGATTGGCTGATGCCTGTGGAGTCACCGACGGCGTCCTGGGTGGTGACTTGCACCAACATGGTCAGCAGGCATTGGCCGGGCAGGCAGGCTCCGGCTATCGCAGGCAGCTCATGAAGGTGCTGGCATCGGTGACGCTGCAAGCGATTGAGGTCAATGAATGACAGCCAAGATCGATGTGATCCATATTTTTGAACGCATGGCAGCGAAAGGCACCGCGCCGGAGATAGGTTGCAGCCTTTTCGGTACTGGTTTTGAAGACGTCTTCGCGCGACTCCAGACGCAGTACCTCAAGAAAGGCTTCCAGCGAGGCCGGTCCGCCGAAAAGCTCATTGTTGGCGATTTTGGCTCAGGCAAGACCCACTTCCTGCGTCAATTCATGGAAATTGCCAGCGATGTAGGATGTGTTGTTTCCTACGTGCCATTGGCGAAGGCACTGGACTTTACGAAGACGTTAACCATTTATCGAGAAGTTGTGGATGCGCTTGTGCTTCCCGGCCAACCTGGCCACGGAATCGAGCGTTTGATCGAGGGCTGCATTGATCGGATCAAACGCCAGGCACCGGGTCCGGCCCTTGCAGACCAAGTGCTCGATGGCTGGATCGCCGGCATCGCGCTGGCAGAGATCGATCTGCCTTCCTTCCGACGGGTGCTGAAAACGGCATTCGAGGCATACCTCTCCAATGACGTCCTCACACGCGAGGCTGCCTTCCGATGGTTAGGCGGAGACGTTTCCAATCGCGATGTTGCAAAGCGCCTCGCCGTGTCACCAGTTCCGGGCGCTGAGCAGAATCAACACGGCCTGCGCTCATTGCTGTCGCTGTTCCAGTTCATCAAGCATGCCGGCTTTCAAGGGACGGTAGTTGGCTTCGATGAAGCCGAACAGAGCCTCGATGTGGTGAAGGCGAGGCGCGACCGTGTGCATTCCCTGCTTCAATCGATGATCAACGCACTCAGTGATCTGCAGCACGGCGCAGCTCTGCTCCTGTACGCCGTCACTCCACCAATTGTTGAGGGCATGGATGCCTTCGCTGCCTTGCAACAACGAATCGCAGACCCGGGTGCTCACATGGGCTTTTTTGACGGCAATACATCAGCGGTGAAGATCGATCTTCGCGTGCGGTGGGGACGGGATCCCGAAGGCGAGCTGCGCGGCATCGGTCGGCGGCTCGTGGAAGTTTTTTATGAGCACTCCGAGAAGCAGCCTTCAACTCCGCGTGAAGAGGTACTTCAGAACGCGGATCGGCGCGCGGCTCGGGTGGCAGCAAATAACGCTAGCAGCACAAGCCGCCGCGATCTCGTGAAGAGCGTGTGCGCGATGCTCATGCAGCTGGATGAAACCGGTATCCTGGCGGACCCATCCGTCGAATTGGTCTACGGTGGCGAAGAGCCGGACGATGAGGTCTAACTGATGCCGTGGGCGCCACAACCGGGCGAGTCTGTCCAAACGGACTTCGGAACGGCAACGGTGATTCGCACCGCTGGCAACGACGCGCTTGTTTCGCTTGAGTCGTCCGGCGGGATGGAAGTCCGGATCGCAGTTAGTAAGCTGCAACCAACCTCCCCGCCTGTCGTTTCTATCCCCACCCTTCCAGCACTGAAAAACCCCTTGCCGCTCGATGGCCTGCCCGAAAGCGGCGAAGGAGAGCGGCAGGCACTGGAGGCCCTGCGCTTTGGCCTCGTGCCGATCTCATACCTTGATAGGCTGACGCTAAATTATGAGCTGCTGCGCGACTGGATCGATGGGGTTCTATCTGGCGTTGCCGCCCGAAAGCCAGCGATATCGACGATCGTCGGCCCGTATGGAAGCGGGAAAAGCCATACCATGGCCACAGTCCGCGCCATCGCCGGCAGCAGGGGCTACGCAACTGCGCATGTAGAGGTTGATGGCACGCAGATCAGCCTCAGTGAGCCTGCTCGGCTGCTGCACGCCCTGTGGCAAACGGTTCTACTCGCGGAGGAACGCTCATCGACTCCACTCCTCGATCTTCACCGCAAGGCTCTGGCTTCGGGCCATTACAGGCTACGTGATGAAACCTTTCCTCTGGCGGCGGTGGGCAAGAATCACGTTGAGCTCGAGGGTTTACTCGGGATGAAGCCCGAGGCTGCTTCTTTGTTTCCGATGAGAATCGAGAAGGTGCTTGAGGGCGACACGACAATTTCGCCCACAGAGGTCAACCGCGCGATTCGCGCAGAGTTTGGGTGGCGTTTCAGCACCTTCACTCTCCGAGCGATCATCCCGCCCAGGCGTGTTGAGCGGCCCTTCGCCTTTGCTCGGGCGCTGCTCGATTATGCTGAACTTGCCAGACTCGCTGGCTACGCTGGCCTGGTGGTAACAATCGATGAATTTGAAGTGGAATGGGTAAACCTCACGCCAGTTGCGCAGCAGCAGGTAGTTAATTCCCTCGCAGGCCTTGCAGGGCAACTCGCTTCGAAGCTGTCAGCACCGCTCTGGGTCTGCATCGCCACTGTGCCTGAGGCAGCCAGACTCAATGTCGCAACCTGGTTACGCGACGTGTGTGGCGGGCTTGCCTACGAGATCGCCGAGATGCACCCTCACGAGCGCCGCGAGTTAGCTCGCCGCATCCACACGTTGTACTGCAACGCCTATAACCTCGACGAGTCGTTTGATGATCAGGAGGCAGCAGCGGTGGAACGGTATCTTGACGCGCATGGCGCCAATGACAGCGGTCGCATCAGGGCGTTTATCAAGCGTTACGTGGCTACACTGGATTCTGCCTATGGCCCGGGGCCGGCTTGATGCTTTCCCGAGAGCAGTTACACGCTGACCAGCAAATAGCTGCCTCCTTGCCCCGAGCGTGGGATGCCTTCTTCGCACGCTTCGGGCGGCTCACGGAGGTACAACGACAGACCATTCCGCACATACTCACTGGCGCCGATGTGCTGGTCTGCGCTGCCACAGCCTCGGGGAAGACTGAGGCTGCCTGCGCTCCGCTTATCGAGCGGAACATCGATCGTCTTGGGCCGTGGACGATTCTCTATATCTCGCCTACCCGGGCGCTGGTCAACGATCTTTCAGCCCGGCTCAAAGAACCACTGCAGCGCCTCACATTGCGTCTCGGCGTCAGGACCGGTGATCATCGCCGGGGGTTGAATCCTCCTCCAAACATATTGCTCACCACACCCGAAAGCTTTGATAGCCTGCTGTGCCGGGGCTTGAACGGTCAATCCTCGACAGGTCATGCGCTGGCTCATGTCACAGCCGTTGTCTTGGATGAAGTGCATCTGTTGCACGGCACGGCACGCGGTGAGCAAGTTCGCTATCTTCTCCATCGCCTCCGGGAACTTCGCCACGTTGCCTGTAGCAAGGGCTGGACGAGGGACGAGGCAATCCAGGTTATCGGTCTCAGTGCGACTGTTTCCGATCCTCAGGCAGTCCTTGATGCCTACACAACCGGTGGCATCGCCGTCACGGTGGCGGGTGGCCGCGAGATCGAGTGTCTACACCCTGAAGTTGACCTTCCAACAGCAGAGATCGCAGTTCCAGCCTTCCTGCAGGCGACCGCTGAGCCGCAAAAAGTGCTCGTGTTCAGTAATAGCCGCGACCGCGTGGATGAGTTAACCGCGTATTTCCGACGGGCCTTGAGGCCGCTGAATTATGAGGTCCACGGTCACCATGGCAGTTTGGGTACCAGCTTTCGCGAGGAAGCGGAGCGGGCGATGAAGGAACGGTCGCGCGTAGTGATCTGTGCGACCTCCACATTGGAGATCGGCATCGACATCGGCGACATCGATCTCGTGGTCCTCGACGGCCCGGCGCCAAGCATCCCGGCCTTGCTGCAACGCATCGGCCGCGGTAACAGGCGCACGATGACGACACGCGTGATGATGTGTTCGAAGGATCTGGTCGAGGGCCTGGTGCATGGGGCGATGATCGAAGCGGCACGCGAAGGCTGGTTGGGCGTCGCCGAGCGAGGACCGCAACACGCCGTGGCCCGCCAGCAGGTCATCTCCTACATTGCACAGTCAGAGAGACGAGCAAGGCCGCGTACACGCGTCAAGCGGTTTTTGGCGGCTTGCGCCAGTCCGATCACGGCGGCGGGGGTGCTGCCCTCAATGCTTGAGCATGGTGATCTGCACGAAGACATCCAGGGTCTCCGTTTGAGCGAGGATTGGCTCAAAGCCTTCGACACGGGTCAGATGCACAGCAACATCGAGGAACAGCCCGGTTTAACCGTCCAGGACGAGCGAACGGGCGCGCAAATCGCCGTCAAGGTCAGCTCGGCGTTCGGCAAGGGAATGAGCATTGGCGGTCGCCTGCTCGAAGTTCGCCGCTGGACAGATTTCAAAATTGAGGTCCGTGAAACGAAAGATCGGCGGCTGGTGGAAGGTGGGAAGAAGTATTCGCATCAGCCGTGGATGAGGGGCGCGGGTCAGCCGCAGGCTGTACGCCGTTAT
>JBBRGK010000058.1:0-11277 GCA_038240805.1 Dehalococcoidia bacterium
ACGGCGGCCAGTCGCTGACCGTCCTTGCGCAAACTAACCCGGCAGATGCCGTCTGTATGCATAACCCCACCGTGCCCGTCGGCCGGGGGCCAGCGGCAGGGACGATCGTGACGCAGGTGGCTACCGACAGGAAGGCGTACCGCGCAGGCGAGCCGGTGACGGTGATCTTCACGATCGCCAACGTCTCCACCGAACCGGTCACGGTCACGTTCGCCAACTCGCCGCCGCCCGATTTCCGGCTCCGCATCGACAGCACCACCGATGGTCACGCCGTCTGGAGCTATCCGACCGGACCCGCTCTCCCCGTGCTATCGCAGTGCACCTTTGCGCCCGGTGAGACCTACGACCTGGCGGAAAGCTGGGACCAGCAGCAACGGGGCGACAGCGGTGCTGCATTGGGACCAGCGCCTGCGGGTGACTACAGGCTGAGCGGCCGTCTTGCCGTGATCTGCCTGGACAGAGACTGCGAGCCACCGGCGCCGCCTGAGGCGGTGCTGTTCCAGATTCAGCCAGCGGCGGCACAGCCTGTCGCCACGCCAGCCCCGGCAACGCTCGTCGATCTCTGCTCGGCAGGCAGGGTGATCAGCAACAGCTACTACAGCTATCCGGCCGGCTACAACCTCGTCGGCGGGCCGGAGGGTCGCGTTCTGACGGGCGCCACATCCCTGTACAGCTATGACCCCGAGGGCATGACCTACACTGTGCTGCCGTCAGATTCGGCGCTTGAACTTGGCGTTGGCTACGTGGCGTATTTTCCAACTGCGATGACCGGACCGACGCCGCCCGGCACCTCGCGTACTTTTACCGTGCCTCTGCCACCCGGAAAGTACGTCCTGGTCGGCAACCCGCGCCCGGCTCTCGTCTCGGTGCAAGGGGCAGATGTCGTGTATACCTATGACCCGGCCAGTGGCTACAGCCCGGCATCCGTGCTGCGGCCGGGCCAGGGCGCATGGGCCTATTCCGCGGCGGGCGGAACGCTCACGATCACCGACCCATCGCGCTGCACCTATCCCACCGGCCTACCGCTGGATCGCAATCGCTAAACCTCGACGTACTGCGTAGTATTCCGCCACAGTGCGCCGACGGCCAGATCGGATACTATCTGCTGGCCGGCAGGTGCAATCCAGGAAATGA
Organism: Dehalococcoidia bacterium; assembly: GCA_038240805.1. Classification (GTDB taxonomy): domain Bacteria; phylum Chloroflexota; class Dehalococcoidia; order CAUJGQ01; family CAUJGQ01; genus JBBRGK01. The sequence continues at coordinate 1,135 of JBBRGK010000058.1, forward strand.
CGACGTGCTGCGCGAACCGCGCACGGATGGCGCGGATCTCATTAGGGGAGCTGGACATGACAGAGCAGGCAAGCAGCGGCAGCAAAGTCGATTGGCAGGCGGCGCAGGCGGAGGCGCTGGACATCCTCGTGCGCTATCTGCGCATTCGCTCGGTGAACCCTCCCGGCGATGAAGCTCCGGCGGCGCGCTTTCTCGGCTCGCTGATCGAGGCAGCCGGGGTGGCCTGTGAGTACATCGAAACTGCCCCCAACCGGGAGGTCGTCGTGGCCCGGCTGCGAGGCGACGGCACAAAACGGCCGTTGATGCTCGGCAACCACCTCGACGTCGTGCCTGTCGAAGCGGACTTCTGGGACATGCCGCCGTTCGAGGGCGTCATTCAGGATGGCTTCGTCTTCGGCCGCGGCGCCGTGGATATGAAGGGCGCCGGCGTGATGCAGTTGATGACCTTCCTGCTGCTCGCCCGGCAGCAGACGCCACTCAAACGCGACCTCGTCTTCTGTGGCGTACCAGATGAGGAGGCGGGCGGCGAATTGGGTATGAAATGGCTCTGCGAGCACCGCCCAGATGTCGTGGATGTGGAGTACGAGCTGAACGAGGGCGGCATGGGCATCGGCCAGTTCCTCGGCAAGCCGGCACGGATCATCCCGGTCGCCACGTCAGAGAAGAAGGTGTGTGGCCTGCGACTCCGTTCTGTGGGCAAACCTGGTCATGGCAGCCGCCCCCATCGAGACAACAGCGCCATTCATCTGGCGAAGGCGCTCGTCAAGCTGTCCGAGTGGGAACGGCCGCTGCAGTTCTCACCGATGACCCTGGAATATATCGACCGGCTGGCCGCCGCTGGCTATATCGACGGACTGCGCGCCGGCGAGGACGCGCGCGAGATCCTGCCCGCGCTGGTGGAGGATCACCCCGCCCTCAAAGCGATGTTCATCAACACGCTCAACGTGACCACGATTCACGCAGGCACCAAGATCAACGTCATCCCCGCCCTCAGCGAAGCGACGCTCGACTGCCGTCTGCTGCCGGGCGAGGACTCGGAAGCATGGCGGCAACAGGTGGCAGACTATATCGACGACCCGCGCATCGAGGTGCAGTTCACCGGCTTCCGCGGCGAGACGAGGGAATGCGAGTGGGACACTGAGCTGTTTCGGGTGATCCAGGAGGTCGTAGGTGAGGCGATGGAAGACGCCGTCGTGCTGCCAACGATGACGGTGGGCGGTACGGACAACCGTTTTCTGCGCGACCGCGGCATTCCCGCCTACGGCTTCATCCCGGTGCTGCTTTCGGTGGACGAGGCGGCCGGCTTTCACGGCAACAACGAGAAGCTCAGCATCGACAACCTCAACCTGGGCTGCGAGCTGACCTACGAGGTCGTGCGCCGCTTCTGCTCATAATTCATGCCGTCATGATATCCCTGCAACGCGGCGCTCCTGCAGGTTGCCGGACCAGCGATGCTCGTTCTTGCCGGCGCATTGTGAGCAAGGTTAAGGAGTGAACGCAGTGGCGATCGAGTTCCGGCCGATCACGGCCGATGAGATGGACCAATACACCCTGATGGATCAGATCGGGTTCGGCGGCTCAACCGCGCCCGACGAGATCAAGCGGGTCAACGAGCGCACCATGGTCCGCCCGGAGTACACGCTCTGTGCGTACGAAGGCGACACACAGGTGGCCCATATGGCCGCTTTTCCGGGCAGCATGCGCTGGAATGGCCGCGACATCGCCTGCGCCGGAATCGTCGATGTGACGACATTGCCGACGCACCGCCGCCGCGGCCTGGTGCGCGGCCTGATGACCCGCTACTTCCTTCGGATGAGAAAAGAGAACCGGCCCGTGGCGATGCTTTGGGCGTCGATGGCAGCGATCTACCAGCGCTTCGGCTACGGCATCGCGTTTACGATGCGGCGCTGCGACTTCGACCCGCGCCACCTCCGCTTCGTGGATGAGATCGCCACGCCGGGCCGCACCCGGCTGCTGAGTCATGAAGAGGCGATTCCGCTCATCGCCGCGGCCTACGCGCGGTTTGCGGCACCACGCACGCTGATGCTGCACCGCGATCCGCAGTGGTGGGCGCGCTGGGTGCTGCGCCCCTGGCGAACGCCACCCTGGCTGGTGGCCGTATACGAAGAGGACGGCGACGTACAGGGCTATGTGATCTACTCGCCGCTAAACCGCACGAACGACCGCAGTCCCGGTCCGCCGCAGCAACTTCAGGTCAGCGAGTTGATCTGGAATACGCCCGCAGCGCATCGGGCGCTAGTCGCGCTGCTGGCCGGCCATGTCCTCGCCAGCTCGATCTTGCTCTACAACCAGCCGGTGGACGATCCGCTGTTCTACCAGGCGCAGGAGCCACGGTTGCTGGGCGCGGCTGCCCGTGATGGCACTCTGCTGCGGCTTGTGGATGTCGAGCAGGCGCTGGCGGGACGCGGCTACGACGGCGACGGGCGACTTGTGCTGGCCGTCGAGGACGACCTCTGCCCCTGGAATACGGGTAGCTTTGAGCTATCGGTTGACGGCGGCCACGCGGAAGTCCGGCGCGTTACCGCCGAATCGGATATCTGGCTGTCGCCACGCGCTCTCGCCATTCTGTGCGCTGGCCGGCAAAGCGCAACCGAACTCGCACGGATCGGCACGATCGCCGGCACGGAAGCGGACGCCCTGAAAACGGCAGATGCGCTGTTTCGCACCGCCTATGCGCCCTTTTGTGCCGATGACTTTTAGCTCCTTATACAGCGAGGTCCAGCGTCAATCGGTCGTCGCCCGAGTAGAGCAACCAATGAGCGCCCTCTCCATCGCCTACGGCGATGGAGAGGGTTGGGGTGAGGTCCGAACCATGCCAGAAGAAGAGCCACTCGTGCGGCTGGAACGGTGGACGGGGCCGTGGGCGGACGATGACGCCCACGCCCGCTTCAAGGCAGAGGTCGCACTCTACAGCCTGCTCGACCCGCTGCAAACGATTGCCGGTCTGAGCGCCCTGACGGGGGTGCCAGCAGGGGCGCTCTGCCGGTACGTGCTTGCACGGTGGGCATCCGGCGGCAGCGAAGGGCTGCTTGAACTCGGGTCATCGACGGTGGGCCGCATGTGGCAAACCTGCCTGGAAGCAGAGTCCGCAGGCACAGACGCAGCCCGTCTCGGCGCTTACGAAACGCTGAGGGGCATGCTGTCGTGGCTTCGAGCAGGAATGGAATAGACAGAGCGGCTACCAGCTACCGGTGCAAGCCTTCATTGACAGATACCGGAATTGCCAGCTGTCCACCGGGTAGCTGTCCATTGCGGCATGCACCTGCGCACAGGTGGGCGTTGTGGCCTTAGGTGGCGTGATGGGCTTCGGTGCGGCGCCGGCAGTGCCTGCACTCGTCACGCCTGCCGCACCGGCGATACTGCCGGCGAGCACCAGTGCCAGCATTCCACGGTGGATTACGGATCGGCTCAGTAGCGTTCGCATCGATGTGCTCCCTATGAAGAGGTACTGATGCCAGGGAGTGTCCCTGCACGAGGAGCTTCGCATCTCCTGCTGGGCGCATCTGTCGGGCGCACAGCACCAGCCGTGTAAAGTAGCCAACAGAAATGCGCTCGATGTAGGCCGTTCCTACGGCGTGATCACAATCCGCCCGCCCTTGATACGTAAGCCGAGCGGTGCCTGGCCCGGCACGGTGCGCGATAGCTGACCGGGGAGCAGGAAAGTCGTCGTGCCGTCGGCGTTGTATGTCGCCCGGCCGGTCGCGTCGTCCGCAGTTGCTGTGGCGAACGCAGCTGCGGAGGCGCTGCCGGCAACCGAGCTGAGTTCCGCAGCCAGCGAATGAGCCCCGCCACCGTTTTCGCGCAGATCGAGAAGACGGGCGCGGAAGCTGTCGCCCTGTCGGTCCACGACGATGCGCAAAGCGAGGCGGTTGCCGGCAGCATCTGTGACCGTATATGTGTGCTCGCCACCGGCGATCGTTGGCGGGCTGACGGTGCTGTCAACCGTATAGCTCCCCGCCGCCGCGAGCACAAACCCGCCGCTGGTTGGATCGATGGTCAGTAGAGACTCCGGCGCCTGCCGCAGTACCCGGAAGGTGGCCGCCGTGGTTGCGCTCCAGGCGCCGGCCGCATCGCGGGTGCGCACATACAGCGTGTGCACCCCCTCGCTGAGCCGGTCCGTGCGGAACCCGCCGGCAATACCGCCTCCAGCCGGCTGACCGGACACCTTCAGCGGCGTACCCTTGCCGGAGCCGGGGTCGACGTCGGCAAACGCCTCTGCGGCACGAGGCGCCTCACCGGCAGCGGCGGTAACGCGGATGTGCAGGTGACTGGAAACGACGCTTTCGGCAAGCTGGACTTCGGGCGCTGAGGGGCCGTCGAGGTCGATCGCGGCCTGGCCTCCAGAGGCCCGCCAGTCGAAGGCGAACACCGGGGCAAAGTAGCGGAAAGCATCGTTCGACTGCACCTGCAGGCCAAGCTCGCGGTTGAATACAGAAGCATTCTCCGAGCCGTTGACGCTACTGATGCTGACCCAGTCCCTGTTGCCCGCTTTCACCATCACGAGCTTGTTGTGAATCGGCCCGCCCGACGGCTTCCCCTGCCGGCCTTCAATGTCCAGATGCTCCTGCGAAGCGAGGCCGCGCAGCAGGGCGACCGTGCGCTCGCTCTCACCGGAGCTATCGTTGGCCGCATCAAGCAGGATGCGAACGCTTGCTCCCCTGCGAGCGGCGGCGATGTATGCCGCCAGGCGTGGGTTCTCGTAGTCGGCGCCCCAGTGGGCGTACTCGTACTGCTGCTCGACCAGCACTTCATCGCCCTTACCGGCGCGGTTTACCATCCCGATCAGCTCATCGACGGTCCGGAGCGACGTCTCAGGTGACTGAATCACCTCGTAGGTGAGTGAGCCGCTGACCGTGAGCGGCGTCGGACGCTGGACCGTGTAGACGGTCTGGTTGCCACGCGGCTTCGGCGCCGGGTAGGAGAAATCCATCGGCACCGGCTGCACATCGTGCCGGCGTGGATCGGCGTCCGTGTCGAAGATCGCCTGCGCCCGCTTCACCACGCCCGGTGCGTCGGTGATCACGCCCGTGTCGCGGTTGCCGGCGGTCCCGTCGCGTTTGTCGTCGGCGGGCATGGTCGTCTGTTCAAAGTTGCCCGAGGTAATCAGCACTCGCTTGCCGTCCACGACGACAAACTTTTGATGATGGTTGTTGTAGCGGGCAGGCAAATGGTCGATTGTAGCGTCGCTCCAGAACCAGGCCAAGCCGCCATGAGCGACGATCTGCTGCGCCGTCCAGCGGTCCTCGTCGTACGAGCCGTCCGGCGAGCCGAAGACGCGGCCATCGAACAGCGCTTTTACTTTCACCCCGGCGGCCTGCCGCCGCAGGAGATGGTCGAGCAGGAACGGATTGCTGAAGGTGTAGATTTCAATGTCGATCTCGCTGTGGGCGCCGTCAATCAGCGATGCCATCGCCTCGAAGGCGTTGTCGGGCGCGAGGAAGAACGTCGTCGTCGCCTGCTCCGTGCCGGCAGCGGGCTGGGAGAACGAATCCAGCGACCAGCCGGCGTAGAGCAACTTGTGGCCGTCGACCGGATCCGCCGGATCCTGCGCCCAATCGGTAGCCCTGTGCGTGTTTGGCAACGGCCGTCCGCTCGCCTGGTCGAGCTTGCGGTAGAAGACCTGTCCGGCCGGCGGCACGAATGTATCAAACCGGTACGGCTGCACCGCCGGACCGCTCCAGCCTGGCTGAGTAGTGTCGCCTGCGCCGTAGACGAGCGCATCGACGACGGCGCCGCCAGCATCGAGCAACACGACCTCGCCGCCGCTATTGGCGAACGCGAGCGGCGTCCCACTGAGTCTCGGCGTACGAGCGTCTCCCTCACCATAGACCAGGTCGGGCGCGGCGCCGAACTCCTGCATGAACCGCGCTGAGTCTCGTGTCACCCAGATCCGCTGGCCCGGCTGCAGTGTATAGGCCGGAAACGTAACCACCTGCTTGTTGTCGCTCAGCCCCCAGTGCTCGATGTTCACGGGCACAGTGCCGGTGTTTTGGATGCGGACCGCTTCCGCTGCCTCTCCGACTCTGTTCTGATAGGTGTGCGGGTAGGCGGCTGCGATTACCAGCGTGGTTTCCGCCGGATCGGTGGCGAGCTGGCGCTGCTGCGCCGCGTCTGCCCGTTCAGGGTCACGCCACTGCCCCACCGCCACCACGTCGGCTGAGCCTCGCGGCAGCAGTTGCATCAGTCCGTCGCTGATCGAGGTGATGCCGGTCACGGTTGCGGCGTCGCCGTCCTTGAGCGGATCAGTCTTCATCGACGACGGCAGGATCACCTGCACGGCCCCTGATCCGTCATCGAGAAAGAAGGTCTTGCGCATGGTGCCCGACACGCCTCCGCTGAGGGTGGCCAGCAGACCGTCGCGATCAGGGATCACATCGCCGCTCTTGAGGACCAGCGGCTCCGGTACAGGTTCTTTCCCGAGTAGCTTCACGGCCGCGGCTGTGTCCGGCTTGATCTCCTTTTCGCTGTTGAAAGCGCCAGTGATGCCAGTCACGGCGATGCGGTCGCCTGCGCTCAGGCGGGGCAGACCGCCGCTGTTGAGAAAAACCTGAATGCCGCTCCTGTCGCGCTGGCCGCTGTCCTGGATGTACGCCCGCTGACCGCGAGCGTCGTAGATGCCCGTGCCTGCGCTGACGACGCCTTCGATCGTCAGGTTGCGGCCGTTGGGCGAACGGCGGGCGCCGGCGATCGTGCCGGCGCCGGGCGCCGGCACGGGCGTGCTTGCCGTCGTGGCGCTGGCCGCTGTTGGCGCCGGCGGCGACGGAGAAAAGCCCGGAGGCTGTTCGCCGGGTAGAATGCGTTGTGTGCACGCAGTCGCAAGCGTCGCGAGCAGAAGCAGCAGTGCCACCCGCAGGGTGCAACCGCGGCGTCGGACAGAGCTGCTACCTGCGGGCGTAGAAATGGCTCCTCTGCGCGTCGGCGGTGGCGCTATGGCGCGGTTCAACGGCGCTTGTCAGGTGAGCGATGCGATCTTCAGCCGTCGCTCACCGTGCGGCGTGGAGACGACCACCGTCTCACCAACCCGATGACCCATCAGAGCGCGACCGACCGGCGACTCGTCGCTGATCTTGCTTTCCTTGACGTCGACTTCCACCGGGCCGACGATCTGGAAGGTCTGGTCAGGACTGTCGTTGGACTTGACAACGACGGTGCTTCCCAGCCGCACCCGGTCGGAGTGATGCACGGCCGCCTCGTCGATCACCTCGGCGCTGCCGATCATGTGCTCGAGCTGCACGATCCGGTGCTCAACCCCGGCCTGCTCTTCCCTGGCGAACTCATAGCCAGGATCGGCCTCGGTGCTCAGGTTGGTCTCACGCGCCTGTTCGAGCGTCAGGGCGCCCTCGGGCCGCCGCACGTTGCGCAGATAATCCAGCTCCTCCTGGAGCTTTGCCAGTCCTTCCCTTGTCAGGGCCACACGATCTTCGGCCACTGGTTTTCGCCTCGATAATCAGATGTCTTCAGCGTCAGGATAAAGGTTCGGTCGCTTTCCAAACAGTAGCCACCAGTGTAGCCCACACGCTGCCAGGAGTGGTACCAGCGCGGCCTACTCTTTATAGGACGTGATCTCAAACTGATCGCCCGGACGCGTACCCGTTCGCTGCACAGTGCCCACCGGAAGTTCCAGGGTGCTGTGGGCGCCCCGCCCGGCGGAAAGGCGCCAGGGTTCCAGCCGTTCGACCGTCTTGACCACACGGAGGGCGCTATCGAGGTAGACGATGTCGAGTGCAAAGCGCATGAAAAACATGTGTACGGAAGAGCAGGGCACAATGTGCAGTCCCGTGCCTTCGGCAAGGCCACCGCGGCCAAGCAGACCGATGAACCGCGTCCACGGATTTCTTGCACTGCGAATGGAGTCACCAACTACTGTGCCACGGGTGGTGTTGACAATGCGCTCGCCTGTTGTCACGCCATTCCCCGTCGGCAGCACCTTGCCGCCCCTGCCTGAGTATGCGGCCAGATCGTCTACATTGCACAGTTTCAGGCAAAAGAAGAAGCCCGACATAATTGCCGGACTTCTCAAGGACATAGGCTATCGCGGCCCGCAAGTGATGCAGGCCGAATTATGGACCGGCGTTACACCGCGCTAACCTCGGAGACGATCTCTTCCGGCTGGCCTTTGGCGCGGCGGACGACACGCACACGGGTGGCGCCGTCGCGAATAAGCTGCTTGGCCCGCCGATACGCGGTGTCGTACTCGTATGAGTAGCCCATCGGTCCGACTTCCTCATCGAGCAGGCCGGTTGTCCCGCCTGTCTCGTTGTAATATTCCACGAAGAATTTGTTCAGAGCCACTGTCTTCACCTGCCCGTGATCACTTCACTCTCTACTACGCAGTATCGCTGATTTCGGTTCACACGTCCCTACCCAAATAGGCAGCGTACGGACTCTCCAGACAGTTTTCACGAGCCATTAACAATCTTGTTCCCATTGCGTCGCCGCCATCGCCTCAGTCCGACAGCATCTCGCCGGCGACCCGATCTCCGAGCGCGAGACTGTAGTTCTGGCCGCGGTCTTGCGGGTAGACGTGCGCCATCGTGGCAAGGTAGACACCCGGCAGCGGCGTCGTTGTTGGCGGCAGCCTATCGAGATAGCCGGGCGGCACGATCGGTTGGGCGTACGGTGCTCGGAACTGCCACTGCTGCTTCACCCAGCTACGGTCGAAACCGCTGTTGAAGCGCTTGAGCGCGGGCAGGAACTGTGCCAGCACCTCTTCCTCCGACTTTTTGAACAGGGGCGCATTATCGGGAAGGTAGTTGCCGAGGTAGACAAGATGGCGGCCGCCGTAGTCAGCGGGCGGCATGAAGTTCGTGTGCTCTACTACGACGAGGAAGGGGTAGCCGGGGTCGCCGATCGAGATCCAGTACTGGTTGGTCAGCGGCCGGTCGAGCGCCAGGATCACGACGTGAGCGCTGTAGAACTCCGGTCCCGGAAAACGGTGTGCGTAGTCATCCGGCAGCCCCTGCGCCAGGTCCTGGAAGATGCGCTGAGGCGCGGTCACCAGCAGCCGATCGAACCGTCGCAGACCTGAGTCCGTCTCGACCTCCACGGCGCCGTCTACCGCCCGGATCGAGGTCGCCCGTGCTCCCAGCACGATCTCGCCGCCCATCGACCGGATTCGCTCTCCCAGGGCGTCGTAGAAGCGCTGGAAGCCGCCCTTGAGATAACCCAGCCGGATCGTGCGCTCGTGAAAGCGGCTCCACAGCCAGCTCATGGCGATGTCGGGCGCTCGGTCGCCAAACTTCCCCGCCAGCTGCGGTCCGACAAAGCCCTCGTAGGCGCTGCGGCCGGCCCAGCGCCGCGTCCAGGCGGCTGCAGTCTGCCCACCGAACAGGCGCTCGTTGGGCACTGCCTTCAGTGCGGCCACCAGGGCGCCGAACCGGAGCCGGGCAAGCAGCGGAATAGCGGAGAAACGCAACACGCCGGTGACGGACATCGGATAAATGCGCCCGCCGCGCAGCATCGAGCTGACCGGCTGCCCCCAGACGAGGTCCGGCGTCAGGCCGAGGTCATCGATCAGGCGGATGATCGTGCGGTCGGTCTTGAAAATGTGGTGGTAGAACTTCTCCAATGTGGCGGTCGAGTCATCGCCAGGGCGAAAGCCGGCAGCGAGCCCGCCCAGTTGCGGCTCTCGTTCGAGCACGACCACCCGCCGGCCGGCGCTCCCCAGCCGCAGCGCCGCGCCGAGGCCCAGGGCGCCGCCACCGATTACGCCGAGATCTCCCACCCGTTTTCCCTCCTCATAACCGTCCGCAATGATGCCGGCCCCTCTGAGTGTAGCCGCCGCGCCGGCACTGGCACGATCGTCGAGAGCACGATGGGTGGTTCCTGCGGCGCGTGGCTGCTATTGTCTGCCTTAGTTCGGTGCGCTGCCCTGTGCAGTCAAACGCATCGCTTGCCGGGAGGTTCCAGCCATGCCCGCTCAACTGCCGCCCGAGGCGAGCTCCCTGATGAACGTCTCCAACATTCTCGTACCGTGCGACGGCTCCGCCATCGGCTTTTCGGCATTAGCCCAGGCCTGCGATATCGCCCACCGCAACAAAGGCAGGGTCTACGCCGTCCACGTCATAGTCGTCAAGCGCTCGCTGCCGCTGGACGCCGATATGGTCGCGGAGACGCGGCGTG
>JBBRGK010000059.1:0-11164 GCA_038240805.1 Dehalococcoidia bacterium
GTACTGGGGCCGCTGGGGCGCCGACGACCAGCGCGGCGCGCTCAACTTCATCACCTCCTCCCAGCGACAGCAGGCTGTGGCCACCGTGCGGGACGGGATCGCCGTCAGTTGTGCCCTACCGCTCAACACCGTGCCCTCGGACGAGAACACCAGCCCGGTGCGACACATGATCGTGCGCGGCGGCGACATCCCCAACGCGAGCGGTTCGGCCGATTACTTTTCGATCGCCACCCACGGCATGGCGCACACCCATCTCGACGCGCTCTGCCACATTTTCCACGATGGGCAGATGTACAACGGCTATCCCGCCTCGGCCGTGACGTCGATCGGCGCGATGAAAAACCCGATTACCTCAGGGGAGAATGGGATCGTCTCCCGCGGCGTGCTGCTCGACATCCCGCTCGCCCGCAGCATCGACTACCTGGAGCCGGGCGACCCGATTCACCCTTCAGACCTCGAAGCGGCCGAAGAGAAGGGCGGCGTGCGGGTGCGCGAAGGCGATATCCTGCTGGTGCGCACGGGCCGCCACCTGCGCCGTGAACGTGTGGGCCACTGGAATGGCCGCGAACAGCTGGCGGGGCTCTACGCTGACTGTCTGCCCTGGTTGCACGAGCGCCGGGTGGCGGTGCTTGGCTGCGACGGCATCAGCGACGTGCTGCCCTCGGGCATTCACCGTGTGGGTCTGCCGATCCACCTCTGCGCGATTGTGGCGATGGGGCTGCACCTGATCGACAACGCCCAGCTTGAGGATGTCGCCCGCGCCTGTGCCCAGCGCCGCCGTTATGAATTCCTGCTCACGCTGGCGCCGCTTAGGCTCGAACGCGGCACCGGCTGCCCGATCAACCCGATCGCGTTGTTCTGATCGGGAGCCCTACCCCACGGATCGCCTGCCATGTACCTCCCGCGGCAGATGCGCTTGCCGCCGCTCCGCCGTCATACTCGATCGAAAGCGGACGTTGCAGGTTTAAGCGCGCTTCCGCGACTGGAGGATATGGTGGGCAAGCTCAGCTTCTTACTGACGGCGGGTCTCGGCGCTGCGGGTGGCTATGCGGCGGCCAGGCGGCTCGGCGGTGCCAGCAGCGACGACTCTGGCATGGACGGTAACGGACAATATCCAGGCCGGCAGACTGAGCGCATCGTCCACATCGCCCGCATCCGCGCCGGCAACGAGGGCGAAGTGCGACGCCTGGTCAACGAGCGATTTCCTGTCTCGGCCATGGCGGTTCCGGGCCTGCATGGGTTGTCGTCATTTGTCGGCAGCGCCTACGTGCTCACCGAGTACGCGTTCACCGGCGAGTTCACGACCGTGTTCTCAGCGTTTCGCAACCAGCCGGCTGTGGCAGCGTACCTCGAGGCTCTGGGCAAACTGCTTGACGACGAGCCGGCGCCTCAGCCCAACGCGTCCGCACAGCAGGTGCTCGCCTCGCAGGCACTGCACTGGAACCGAACCGACGGCCTTACCTTCACGCCGCACGTACGGCCACGCGAGGCGACATCTGGTTAAACCTCCGCTAATTGATACGCAACCGCCAGCCGTGATGCGCCGGGAGCGTGAGCGGGATGATTGACCATGCCCCGCTATAGCCGTAATCTCAAGGTGTGGCGGAACACCCCCTGCTAATATGGCCCGGTTTGGGTACTTATTCTGGCGGACGAAAACGTCTCCTCTATACCGTTGAGCCTGCATAACGCCGCGGTGCTTGCCGGAGTATCTGTTTCGACCCTGCGCCGCTGGGCAGACGAGGGCCGCGTACCGTCGTTCCGCACCCAGGGAGGACATCGACGCTTCCGTGCCGCCGATATGCGGCAGGCGCTGATTCCAGCTCCGGCGGCAGCAACCGATGTCGATCTGTTCGGCAACCTGGCCGTGACCCGGATCCGCCGGCAGCTTGCTTCGCCCAGCACACGCGAGCTGGAATGGATGGCCGGCGTCGACGAGCAGGGACATGACCGGCTGCGGCTGCTGGGCCGCCACATCATGACCACGATCGAAGAGTACCTCGCGGCCCGTCGCCCCAAGGCGGCGGTGCTGGCCGAAGGGCGCCAGTTCGGTCTGATGTACGGGCGCGAACTCACCTCTGCGGGCCTGACCGTGCGACAGGGCATCGAGGCGTTCACCTTCTTCCGGCGCAGTCTTGAGGAGGCAGCCCGCCGCTACGCAACGCAGCAGCACCTCACTGCAACGCAACTTGATGATCTGCGCGACCACCTCGACGCGCTCAACGACCGGCTGCTGCTCGGGATCGCTGAGGCATACGATGGCCCACCAGCCGGCGAGGCGACGCCTCGCCCGGGCCGCTCGGGTTTGGATCGTGGCAGCACAGGATAGGGACGGGCCAAAAGCCAGAGAGCGGCAGTGGCGGGGAAGGGAAGCGGATGCTGGTTTTTGCCGGCCTGAGCCATCAGCGGACGCCGGTGGCGGTGCGGGAGCGATGCGCTGTTACTGCCGACCAGCGAGAGCGGGTGCTCGGCGATCTGCGGGCCTGGTTTGGCCACGTGGTACTGATCTCAACCTGTGGCCGCACAGAGCTCTACATCGATCACCCTGCGCCGGACGAAGCTCGACGTGAGGCGCTGGCCTGGCTGGCGCGACGGGCCGGGACGGTACCCGGAGAGTTGATACGGTACGTAGAGCGCGCTGACGACGAACTGGCGGTGTTGCGGCTGGTCCGCGTTGCCTGCGGGCTGGAATCGGCGTTGCAGGGCGAGAACGAAATCCTCGGACAGGTCCGGCGTGCCTGGCTGGATGCGGCGGCTGCGGGCGGTTCATCGCCCCGGCTGGATGCCGCTTTCCGGCTTGCGGTTCGCACGGGACGGCAGGCACGGCGGCTGGGCGACGATCATGGCTGGACTTCTCTCGCCGAAAGCGCCGCCGACAGCGTTGTCCGTGCGATCGCGCCACTGCCGGCGCCGCACGTGTTGATCGCCGGCAGTGGCCCGATGGGCCTGCACGCCGCACGCTCGTTGCAGGAGCGTTTTGGCTCCCGGCTCGTGCTGGAGCTTGCCGGGCGCACACCGGCCCGTGTGCTTGAACACGCGGCGCGGCTCAAGGCAACGCCCCTTTCGCTCTCCGATATCCGATCGGCGCTCGATCGGGCGGATGCGGCCGTGTTTGGCCTGCGCACGCCTCGGCCGTTGCTCGCTGCAGCAGACGTTTCCTCCCGGCCGCCCGAACGGCCACTGCTGCTGGTCGATCTCTCCGTGCCGCGGGCGATAGATGCCGCAGTCGGTGGCGTTCCGGGCGTCACCCTGCACGATGTCGACACGCTCGGCGATGGCGCCGGCGGCTGCGGACGCTGGGACGCCGGCGGCCTTCGGCAGGTGGAACAGCTTGCTGCTGACGCTGCGGCATCATTCAGCCGGGGGGTGTTGCCCGCTGCGGCGACGCTCACCGCCTTGCGGTTGCAGGCGGACGGCATTCGCCGAACACAGCTGGCGCGGACGATGCGCCGCCTGCCGCAAATGGACGGCGAGACAGCGGAGGCGATCGAGGCGTTGACCCGGGCGATTGTGAACCGGCTGCTACACGAGCCAACCCTGCGTCTCAAGGCCGACCAAGAAGGCGAGTTGGCGCGGCACGCAGGCGAACTATTCGGCATGACACAACAAGACGACACCTCCTTGACCGGATTGGACTCGGCGGTAACTGCAGTTTCAGGAGGCAGGTAATGCGGTATCGAAAGCTGGCGGGCACCGACCTCAAGGTGTCCGAGGTGGGCTTCGGGGTCTGGACGATCAGCGCCGGTTGGTGGGGAGAGTACAGCGACGAGCAGGCGATTGCGCTGATCCGGCAGGCGCTGGACCTGGGCATCACCTTCTTCGACACGGCAGATTCCTACGGCTACGGCCGCGGCGAGACGTTGCTCACCCGCGCCCTTGAGGACCGGCACGAAGAGGTCGTGATCGGCACCAAGTTTGGCTACGACCCCACCGGGCAGACCGGAGAGCGCGGCCAGCGTGAACTGCCGCAGAACTGGTCGCCTGCTTTTGTGCGGCGGGCCTGCGAGGCGAGCCTGCGCCGCCTGGGCAGGGAGAGCATCGACTGCTGGCAGTTGCACAACCCGAAGGCAGACGCGATTGCGAACGACGACCTCTGGCGCACGCTCGAAGACCTGAAGCGCGAGGGAAAGCTCCGCACCTACGGGGTGGCGCTCGGCCCGCGAATCGGCTGGCTCGATGAAGGGCTGCGCGCCCTGCACGAACGCCGCGTGCCGGTGGTCCAGATCATTCACAACCTGTTGGAGCAGGAGCCGGGTGCGGACCTGATCGCTGCGGCCCGCGAGACGGAGGCATCGGTGCTGGTGCGCGTGCCGCACTCATCAGGCCTGCTTGAGGGCCACTTCACCGCCGAAACGACGTTTCCCGAGGGCGATCACCGTCGTCACCGCTCGCATGAGTGGCTGGTCGATGGTGTGCAGAAAGTGGAGCAGGTTCGTTTTCTCGAACAGGATGGCCGGCGGACGCTTGGGCAGGCCGCCTTGCAGTGGCTGCTGGCCGAGCCGCTCGTCGCCTCGGTGCTGCCCAACATCTACGACGCGCAGCAGCTCGCCGAGTTCGCCGCCGCCCCCGATGTACCGGCGCTGACCCCCGAAGAGCTGCGCCGTTGCGACGAACTGTACCGCGCCAACTTCGGCCTGGTGGCAGCGGTGTAGAGCGAGACCTCACCCCGTCCCCTCTCCATTGCCTCGCGGCAATAGAGAGGGCGATCATTGGTTGCCCGATGCGGACGGTGGGGATGGACGAGATGCCTCATGCCGCAGTCGGTCAGTCCTTCGCAACGACATGGGCGATCTCTGGTTGCTGGCTTCGAGAGGTGACGATGGGCAGGGGAGTAGCAACAACAGCATGAACGCATAGCAATCGAGCGGGTACGGAGCGCAATGGATCCGACCATCCTCGAAGTCCGTGCAACGCAACCAATGATCGCCCTCTCCATTGCCCGCGGGTAATGGAGAGGGGAAGGGGTGAGGTTTTCCTCCCCGTGATGAGGTTTCCAAAGGAGCGAACCAGATGACCGCCGCCAGCGTGCCGATTCAGATCGGCGACTCGACTAACGATGCCATCCTCGCCGTCTCCGAGGACCAGTTGCAGGGCTTTCAACGCGATCCGTTCGGCGAGGTCGCACGTCTCTCCGGCCTGCGTGTCGAGACGGTGATCGAGCGTGTGCGAGCGATGCTTGTGGCGGGCACGATCCGGCGCGTGCGCCAGACGCTCATGTCCACCAACCTCGCGCAGGGAGCGCTGGCCGCCTGGCAGGTGCCGGAGGAGCGGCTGAACGACGCCTTCGACTACATGTTTCGCGACGATCCGTTCTCTGGCCACGTCGTGATCCGCACCACCGATGCCGCGACACCGGGCTCCAACTACCGGCTGTGGACGACGCTCAAGACGCCACAGGGCTTTTCGATTGAGCGTCACGCGCAGCACCTCGCGGCAAGAGTCGGCGCAGAACGCTATCGGCTGATGCCGGCGAAACGGCTGTTCGCACTGGGCGTTGGCCACACGCGCCGCCGCCACATGGAGCCTGGGGCGCGCTCGGAGGAGCCGGCCCGGATCACCGACACGGAGATCGTCGAGCTGAACGACCTCGACTGGCAGGTGCTGACGCCGCTCAAACGCGAGTTCGAGCCACATGAGATCGTGCGCGACCTCTGGGCGGGGCGCGCCGATGAAGCCGGTGTGACGCTCGAACGGTTCTGCGAGGTGGCTGTGTCGCTGAATCAACGCGGCGTGATCGGGCGCTTCTCGACCTTCCTTGAGCACGTCAAGCCGCTCGCCGACGGGCAGCGCGTCACCCGCTACACCGCCCTGTTTCACTGGGCGGTGCCGCCGGGGCGTGAGATGGACGCCGGGATCGAAGTGGGACGGCATCACATCATGACCCACGCCTACTGGCGCGAGGGCGGGCCAGAGTTCAGGAACGTCAACGTGATGGGCGTGGCACACGGCATGGAGCGCGAGCTGGTGCTGGCGCACAAAGCGGCGATCGACGTGCATCTCAAAGAGGCAGGGATCCCTGTCGGCTACACCAACGTATTCTGGGGAGGGCGGAGCGAGATCAAGCCGTCGGAGATCTCACCGCTCGCCTATGTCGAATGGTGCCGGCAGAACGGCATCGACCCTGAGACGATGCGCGAGGACAGCGCCTGATCAGGCGTGGCTCGGCACACGATCCGAAGTCAAACAATCGCAGCGCAGATAGTGTGCGGCAGCAGGGGTGCAAGTTCGCCATGACCACCAGTGAGATGCCAGAGTCGCCGCCGGCGAGTCGCGTCAAGGACATGCAGCGGTTCTATCCGATCTTCCTCGACCTTGAGCAGAAGCCGGTGATCGTGATCGGCGGCGGCAACGTTGCCTGCGAAAAGGTCGCCGGGCTTCGGCGCGCGGGCGCCCGCATCACGCTGGTAAGCCCGGAGCTTGCTGCCGAGCTTCAGGAGCTGAAAGAGGCCGGCGAACTGCAGCACATCGCCCGTGCATGGCAGGAGTCCGATCTGGACGGCGACTGGGCGATCGTGATGGTTGCCACCGATGACGGCGCCGTCAACCGCGAGGTGACTGCGGCCTCCCGGGCGCGGCGCGTCTGGGTGAACGCCGCCGACGATCCGGTGAACTGCGACTTCATCCTGCCTTCGGTGGTGCGCAAGGGAAAGATCACTCTTGCGGCATCGACGGCAGGAACCAGCCCGGCGCTCGCCCGGCGGCTGCGTGAGGAGTTGGACGCCTATCTCACGGAGGACATGCCGGCGCTGGCCGACCTGTTGGCGGAGGTGCGCACCGACCTGCGCCGCCGCAAGGTACAGGTGCAGGCCGAGACGTGGCAGCAGGCGATCGACGGACAGTTGCGGGTGCTGCTGGCACAGCGCCGCTACGGCCAGGCAAAAGCCCGCCTGATCGAACGGCTCGGCGTGGGCGGCCTGCTGCCGCTCGACGCGGCTGGCGAGCCGGTTGCTCCGATTGCAGGCCCTGCTGCCCCCGCCCCGGTGCCGGTGTAATGGCGCGAACCGAGATGGCATCACGATCGGGCGTTGTACGCCCTAAATCCGCTGAGCTGTTCGCCCGTGCCGTCGATCTGCTGCCAGGCGGCGTTGACAGCCCCGTACGCGCTTTCGGTCCGGTCGGCGGCGAGCCGCTGTTCATCGAACGCGGCCAGGGCGCCCGCGTCCTCGATGCCGACGGCAACGAGTACATCGACTGGATGTGCTCATGGGGGCCGCTCATTCTCGGCCACGCCGACGGCCTCGTGGTCGCGGCTGTGACCGATGCGGTGATCTCCGGCACGAGCTTCGGCGCTCCAAACCGTCGCGAAGTCGAGCTTGCGGCGCTGGTGCGGGACCGGATGCCCGCGCTTGAGCTGATGCGTTTTGTCTCCTCCGGCACTGAAGCCTCGATGAGCGCCCTGCGGCTGGCTCGGGCTGCCACGGGCAGGGAGAAGATCATCAAGTTTCGCGGCTGCTATCACGGCCACGCAGACAGCCTGCTGGTCGAGGCCGGCTCGGGGGCGCTCACGCTGGGTATTCCCGGTACGCCGGGCGTGACGCGAGGTGCAGCCGCCGATACGCTCGTGGCCGAGTTCAACGACGCCTCCACGGTCCAACAACTGCTGGCCAACAACACCGGCGAAGTGGCCGCGATCATCGTCGAGCCGGTAGCTGCAAATATGGGTGTCGTGCCGCCGGCAGCAGGGTTCCTTGAAAGCCTGCGCTCGCTTGCGTCATCTCATGGGGCGCTGCTGATTTTCGACGAGGTGATCACCGGCTTCCGCGTTGCGCCGGGCGGTGCGCAGGCGCGGTACGGCGTGAAGCCAGACCTCACGGTGCTCGGCAAGATCATCGGCGGCGGCATGCCGGTGGGCGCCTATGGCGGCCGGCGCGAGCTGATGCAGCAGATGGCCCCTGTTGGCCCCGTCTACCAGGCAGGCACGCTCTCCGGCAATCCGGCTGCGATGGCAGCGGGAATCGCTACGCTAAAGGCGCTTGACGATCCGGCGCTCTACGACCGGCTGGAAGCAACCTCGGCGATGCTCGAACAGGGTTTGCGTGAGGCTGCACAGGCGGCCGGGGTGCCGCTCACGCTAAACCGGGTCGGCTCCTTGCTGACGCCGTTTTTCACCGGCGGGCCGGTCACAGGTTACGCGGGGGCCATGTCCGCAAATACAAACCAGTTCGCCGCGTTCTTCCGTGCCATGCTCGACCGCGGCATCTATCTGCCGCCG
Source organism: Dehalococcoidia bacterium (assembly GCA_038240805.1). Classification (GTDB taxonomy): domain Bacteria; phylum Chloroflexota; class Dehalococcoidia; order CAUJGQ01; family CAUJGQ01; genus JBBRGK01. The sequence continues at coordinate 8,213 of JBBRGK010000059.1, forward strand.
TCGCAGTTCGAAGCCTGGTTCACCTCCACCGCGCACGGCGACGCAGAGGTAGAGGCCACGATCGCGGCGGCGCAGCAAGCGTTTTATGAAGTGGCGGGACGGGCCGTGTAGTGCGCATGCCCGTCGTCTCGCTCCAGCACCTGCGAGGTGCCGGTAGGAGTGGTCGGTGGCGTGGGCCGAAGGCTCGGGAGTGAACCGGAAAATGATAGCGGACGGCGTGATGGAACGGGTGCGGATCGCAACACGCGGGAGCGCGCTTGCCCTGCGTCAGGCGAACATGATCGCCGCCGACCTGCGCGCCAGCCTACCCGGTCTTGCGGTCGAGCTGGTCACGATCAGCACCACCGGCGATCGCAACCGCGCCGATGCGATTTCGACGCTCGGAGATGGGGTATTCGTGCGCAGCGTGGAGGTGGCGCTCCTTGATGGACGCGCGGAGATCGCCGTTCACAGCGCCAAGGACATCCCGACATCTGAAACGGACGAGCCGGAACGGCTGGTGCTGGCGGCGTTTCCGACCCGAGCCGACCCACGCGATGTGCTGATCAGCGGCATTGGAGCGGACTTCGCCTCGCTGCCGCCGGATGCGAGGCTGGGCACCGGCAGTCCGCGCCGCGCTGCCGTGGCAAAGCATCTCCGGGGTGACCTCGAGGTGACGCTGATTCGCGGCAACGTCGACACGCGGCTGCGGAAGCTCGGTGAGGGCGAGTACGACGCGATCGTGCTGGCGGCGGCCGGACTGGCGCGCCTCAACCTGCTTGACCGCGTCAGTGAGTACCTGGACCCGGCCGTCTGGATCCCGGCACCGGGGCAGGGGATTCTGGCTGTCCAGTGCCTGCGCGGCAGTCCAATCGAACAATTGCTGGCGCCGCTGGACGACGCGTCGGCACGCGCAGCGATCACGGCCGAGCGCGCCGTGCTGCGCACGCTGGGCACCGGCTGCCGCACCCCGGTCGGCGCTTATGCCATGGTGGAAGGCTCGCGGTTGTGGCTGCGCGGCATGCTGCTCTCTCCGGACGGCTCCCGCCGCGAGGTCGCCGAACAACGTGGCAGCATAACTGATGCCGAGGCGTTGGGCTGCTCGCTTGCGCGTGCGCTGATTGGCGCGGCGGACTTCTATGACGCGGGGACGGCGACGCCATGAATGATCACGGTACGGATGGCACGGCTCCGCCACGACGTGGGAGCAGCAGGGGAATGAACGAACAGGGCGCAGCAGACAAATGCGATGAGATGGTGCTCATGCCTGGCTCGGTCTACCTTGTCGGCGCCGGCCCCGGCGACCCCGATCTGATTACGGTCGCCGGGCTGAACGCCCTGCGTGCAGCAGAGGTGGTCGTCTACGACCGGCTTCTTGCACCGGCGTTGCTGCGCGAGGCTCCCGCCACCGCCCTGCTGATCGACGCCGGCAAGGCACCGGGGGCGCACACGCTCGGGCAGGACGGCATCAATGCCGTGCTCGCCGAACATGCTTCGCTGGGCAGAACGGTCGTGCGGCTCAAGGGCGGCGACCCGTTCATGTTCGGGCGCGGCGGCGAGGAGGCGCTCTACCTGCGTGAGCGCGGCATCCCTTTCCGCATCGTTCCCGGCGTCACCAGCGCGATCGCCGCACCGGCTTTCGCTGGCATCCCGGTCACGCATCGCGGTATCGCCGGGTCGGTGTTGATCGCGACGGGGCACGAGGCTGCCGCTGGCGCCGGCGCCAGCTTTGACTGGAATGCCGTCGCATATGCCGCCGACACGCTCGTTTTCCTGATGGGCGTCGAGCGCCTGGCGGAGATCACGCGACACCTGCTGGCGGCCGGCCGGCCGGCGGAGCAACCGGCGGCGCTCGTGCGCTGGGGCAGCACCCCCGAGCAGGTGGTACTGACGGGGACCGTGGGCACGATCGCCGCGGCAGCGGAGGCCAGCGGACTGAAAGCGCCGGCAACGCTGGTGATCGGTGAGGTCGTGCGGCTGCGCGATGGCATCGCCTGGTTCGAGACGCAGCCGCTGTTCGGGGCCAGAGTGCTCGTTACCCGCACACGCGAGCGGGCGAGCGGACTGGTGCAGCGGCTCCGTGCGCTGGGAGCGCTACCGCTTAAGTTTCCCGCGATAAGCTTCGAGCCGCTTGCCGATACGGCCCTTCTCGACGCCGCGCTGAGCGCGTTGCCCGCGTACGACTGGGCCATCTTTACCAGCCAGACGGCGGTCGGCGCCGTGTTCGAGCGGCTGCAGGCTGCGGGCCGCGATGCGAGGGCGTTCGCCGGCGTGCGGCTCTGCGCCGTCGGCCCTGCCACCGCCCGCTCGCTGACGGAGCACGGCCTGAAGGCCGACCTGGTGCCGCAGCGTTTCACTGCGGAGGCCGCGCTTGAGGCGCTGGTAGGCGAGGGTGTGCAGGGCCGCAGGCTGCTGCTGCCTCAGGCCGACATTGCGCGGCCAGACCTTGCGGACAGCTTGAACTCTGCGGGCGCAACGGTGACGAGTGTGGCGGCGTACCGTACACGGGGTGGTCACGGACGCGGAGAAGAGCTGGCTCGGCTGCTGGCCGGTGGCGTTGACGTGGTGAGCTTCAGCAGCTCATCGACCGTCACGCATCTGCTTGAAGCGCTGAACGGCGACACCACAGCCTTGAACGGCGCCCTGATCGCCTCGATCGGCCCGGCCACCTCCGAAACTGCCCGTGCAGCGGGCCTGCGCGTTGACATGGAAGCTGCGCCGCATACGATTGATGGGCTGGTGACAGCGCTGGTAGCGGCGTGGGCCGAGCGCCGGTCCCGGTCAGCACAGGTGACGGCCGCCTCAGGCGGCTGATGCGGGAGAGACCAGGCAGGATGACATTGACGACAACCAGGCTTGAGCTGCCCTCTTTCACACGCTTGCGGCGGCTGCGCGGCACGGCGGGTCTGCGCCGCATGCTGCGCGAGACCGTGCTGACCCCCGCCGACTTTATCGCGCCGTTCTTCGTCACCC
>JBBRGK010000060.1:0-11121 GCA_038240805.1 Dehalococcoidia bacterium
ACATCACGACGGCGACGGCCCAGCTGTGCGAGAGACCGTGGCGCTCAGCAATCTCTACCAACGGGTGCAGCGTCGCCATCAGCATCAGCGCCATGCCGAGCAGCACAACGGTGTCGCGCACGATGTACGTGATCCACGCGACCACGATCAATGCGAATAGCAACAGCAGATTTCGGAAGGTGAGCTCGATCCGAATCAACAAAACCTCCGGTTCGGGGCTGCGACGCCTGCAACGTGCGGCCGCGGCACCACGCCCATTGTTCGTGCTGAAAATCAGGACTGCTATACCACCAGCGTCACGCGGGCATAATGCCCTCGCGTAGTCTCACCCGATATCGACGGTTAGCGACCGGCGGCGACTACACCTTCGCGCGACTTTTGCGGATCGTTCGCCGGTCGCCCGAAACCTCCGGCGGCGCCTTTAGCTGCCGCTGGCAGTTGCCTGCTTGCGGGCGACGTAGGCCGCACTCGCGCGGCCGTCACCGAACTTCGAATCGCGCCACTCCAGTGCGGGCTTCAGTCCCTGCTCCCGCGAGATCCGGCCGAACTCCTTCACACTGGGCGCCTGGTGGGCGCGACCGTCCATCTCCGCTGCCATGCGTTGCAGGGTGCGCGCTCCCATCAGTTCCAGCGCGAGGTTGCAGACCCGCTTGTTCGCCGTCAGCAGCTCGCTATCGATCATCGCCAACTTGTCCGCCAGACTCTCCACCGTCTGCTCGAGATCGGCGGCCGGGACGGACTGCAAAACCAAACCGATGCGGGCGGCTTCGACGCCGCTGATCGAGTCGCCCGTTAACAACATCCGTTTCGCCCACTGCGGACCGACCAGATATGTCCACATGTGGGCCGGCGGCGCTCCCATTGACCGAACCGGTGGGAACCCGAAGATCGCATCGTCTGCTGCGATCACCATGTCGCACAGCAACGCGAGATCGGTGCCGCCGGCCAGGCAGTAGCCGTGAACCTGCGCGATCACCGGCTTGTGCATGTCAAAGATGATCATTCGCTGCTGCTGCGACTGCTCCATCTGCCAGATGTCGTCTTCGAGGGAGACACGTCCACGGTACACGTTGGCATAGGTCTCATCGGAACGGCGTGCGCCCGCAGTGAGATCGTAGCCGGCCGAGAAGGCGCGGCCTTGCCCCTTAAGAATGATGCAATGAACTTCCGTGTCGTTATCCGCCTCGCGCATGGCGGCGTTCAATTCCCATTGCAGCGCCACAGAGAGCGCGTTGAGCTTTTCCGGCCGGTTGAGCGTGATCCGGGCGCGGCCGTTTTCCTTCTCGTAAATCAGGTTTTCATACTCGGGCATGAGTAGCACTCCTATCGGTTACTGTCATACGACAACACAGGCAGACTGTGTGACGGTGGCGGCATTGTAGCGCGATTGCGAACCGTGTTACGACGTTACCCGCCGTTCGCCTGCAGGCCCGAACCTCACGACCACGTCGCTCCCCTCCAGGACGATCTGCGTAATCAGGCGCCCCAGCGCGTCGAGATCGCCATCCACGGGCAGTGGGGCGAAAGGTGGCACATCCCCGAGGTTTGCGGAAACTTCCACCAGAACCGCGACCACCCGGATGCCTCGTGGCGCGTACTCCTCTGCGAGCGCATACGTCAGCCCGACGACACCGTGCTTCGCAGCGAGATAAGCGCCACTCATGCCCAATCCTGAACCGCCGCCCGTAATCCAGGGACACAGGTTGATAATGACGCCGCCCTCGGACATCTCTTTCACAGCAGAGCGGCAGGCGTAGTAGACGCCGTTGAGGTTGACGCTCAGCGATCGCGCCCACTCCGCGTCGGAGATAGCCTCTGTGCTCTTACGCAGATAGGCGTCCGCCGCGTTGACCAGGATGTTGAGCCCTCCGAGCTCTTTCGCCACCTGGCGAGTCGAGACGCGAACATTCGCCCCGAGCGAGAGGTCCATGGCGTACTCGGCAGTCCGCCTCCCCAGAGCTTCAATCGCGCGGCGTGCCCGCCTCACCGCCATCACCTCATCGCCGTCGATCGACCCCGAGGCAACGGCAACATCGGCGCCGGCAGCGGCGAGTGATACCGCAGCAACGCGGCCTGCCGGCGTTCCAGCCCCGATCACCAGCGCCCGCCGGCCGGCAAGTTGACCGCCCGACTCGCCTTCAGCATCGACCACGCTTCATCACTCCTGGCGTCTTGTTTGGCCCAACTCGCGTGCAGCATCGACCACGCATCGTTTCGATTGACGCCTTGTCTGGAATGATACCAATCAGTGCTTGCGGCACGTGGCCACGTACGCTGAAGGGCGGTGATACGATACGAGGGACAGACGGCCCAAATCGTGGAGGATGATGACCATGGGTAAGATTCTACGGCTCGGCATACTTGCGGGAGCGATCGGCGGCGCAGTCTACACCTGGAAAAAGCTCATGGGCAGCGAGAGCGACTACGGTGACCTGGCCGCCGACATGCCGGACGCGAATGATTCCGGCGGAGCCACAAATTCGGCCGACAAACCGAAGGAGCAGCACCCGGGCGCCTGACAATCCCGACTGGCGCAAACGGTGGCCGGTTGTGCTCGAGCATGAATGAAGGAACACGCGTAATGTCCGACGATTCGCGGAACCTCAAGGAGCTCACTGAGCGGCGTGCCGTTCAGGATGCTGAGGCCCATCTGAACGGCTCGGTGGCCAGCGGCACGGGGCCGTTCGTCACGACCTCAGGCCGCCCGATCGAGCGACTTTACAGCCCGGCGGATCTGCCTGACTTCGACTATGAGCGCGATCTAGGCGACCCCGGCGTGTATCCGTTCACTCGCGGCGTGCATCCAACTGGCTATCGCGGCAAGCCGTGGACGATCCGCATGTTTGCCGGCTTTGGTTCGGCGGAAGAGACCAACGCCCGCTACCGCTATCTGCTGGAGCACGGTGAAACCGGTCTCTCGGTCGCCTTCGACATGCCGACGTTAATGGGCTACGACACCGACGATGAGTGGGGCGTGGGCGAGTTCGGCAAGTGCGGCGTCGCGATCTCATCGCTCGCTGACATGGAGTTGCTTTTCGAAGGCATCCCGGTCGATCAGATCACGACCTCAATGACGATCAACTCTCCCGCTTCGGTGATCTGGGCAATGTACATCGCCGCCGCCGAGAAGCGCGGCATTCCCCGAGCCCGACTGGGCGGTACGCTACAGAACGACATTCTCAAGGAATACATCGCCCAGAACGAGTTCATTTTCCCAACGGCGCCTTCAATGCGACTCGTGACTGACACGATCGAGTTCGGCAGTGCCGAGATGCCGAAGTGGAACACGATCTCGATCTCCGGCTACCACATTCGCGAGGCAGGTGCGACCGCAGTGCAGGAGCTGGCTTTCACGCTGGCCAATGGCATTGAGTACACCCGCTGGGCGCTGGAGCGTGGGCTGGACATCGATCAGTTCGCGCCGAGGTTGTCGTTCTTCTTCAACGCCCACAACGACTTCTTTGAAGAGATCTGCAAGTTCCGCGCTGGTCGGCGTGTCTGGGCGAAAGTCATGCGCGAACGCTTCGGGGCGAAGAACCCGCGTTCGTGGTGGCTGCGTTTTCACACGCAGACCGCCGGGGTCTCGCTGACCGAACAGCAACCAGAGGTGAACCTGATCCGCACGACCATTCAGGCTCTCTCCGCCGTGCTTGGCGGCACGCAGAGTCTGCACACAAACTCGTGGGACGAGGCGCTGGCGCTGCCTTCGGAGAAGGCGGTGCGGCTGGCGGTGCGCACGCAGCAGGTGATCGCCCATGAGTCGGGCGTTGCAAACACGGTTGATCCCCTCGGCGGCAGCTACTTCATCGAGAAACTGACCGACGAAATGGAGCGGGAGTGCTTCCGCTACTTCGACGAGATCGATCGCCTGGGCGGCGTGCTGCCGGCGATCGAGGCTGGCTTCTTTCAGAAGGAGATCGCCGAGTCCTCGTACCGCTATCAGCGCGAAACCGACCGGCATGAGCGAACGATCGTCGGCGTTAACGATTTCCAGATCGATGAGCCGATCGACATCCCTATTCTGCGGATGGACCCGGAGGGCGAGGCGCGGCATCTGGCGCGGCTGGATCGGGTACGGTCAGAGCGTGACCCGGTTGCCTGGCAAACGGCGATGACCCTGTTAGAAGCGGTTTGCCGCGATGGCAAGACGAACACGATGCCCGCGATCATCGACGCCGTCAACGCCTACGCGACGCTGGGCGAGGTCTGCGGCGTCATGCGCAAGGTATTCGGCGAGTACAGAGAGTTGGTTTTTGTTTAAGTGCCGGCTGCCGGCGTCGGGCAAAGAAAAACCGGCCCAAAGGGCCGGCATCCGGTCGGGGTGGGCGGATTTGAACTGCCGGCCTCTGCGTCCCGAACGCAGCGCTCTAACCAAGCTGAGCTACACCCCGAGTGACGGCATTGATCGATGAATACGATTCTGAACCGCTTTAAGAGCGTAGCAGGTGGGCCGCGTCACTGTCCAGATAACCGGGCTCGGAAAACGTGCCTAGCGGAAGCGTGGGCTGTGAAGCGCACCGCTCGTAATCGGCTCGTCGATGTAGAGGTCTCCGTTACGGATCTTGATATTGAAACCGCAGTCGGGATTGGTACATGCCCATGCTTTGAAGTGAATCGCCGCTCCCTGACTACCGAAGTCCGAGAGTGGCACCAGGTCTCCTGACTTGCACTTCTGGCACTTCGGAAAGGCCATCTCCACCACCCACCTCCGAGAATTGGCGCCAAATTGGGCAGAGCCCCAAACCCACTGATCGCGCGGAAACCGCGAGCCTGATCGCACTGCATTTAACAACTATTTAACACATTGATGGGGGCAGCGTCCACGCAAAATTGACGCGGCACACACAGCTTTACCAGTGTATTTTTTGGATTTAGCACTTCGTTTACACCCCGTTAGCGGCTGAACATCGACCTGCGGCCCGATTTACGCTTTGATAGAGGTGGCGGAAACCGAGGAGGCAACCCATGGCAGCCACTGTCCTGGTCGTCGATGATGAAAAAAATATCGTGGAGCTGGCGCGGATTTACCTCCGCAACGAGGGCTTCAACATCGAAGCCGCATACGACGGCCTCGAAGCGCTGGAGAAAGCTCGAACGCTAAAGCCCGCGATTATCGTGCTGGACCTGATGCTACCTGAGCTTGACGGCATGGAAGTCTGTCGCACGCTTCGCAAGGAAAGCGACGTGCCGATCGTCATGCTCACCGCCCGCGGCGATGACATGGACAAGATCATTGGCCTGGAGATAGGCGCCGACGACTACCTGACCAAGCCGTTCAACCCACGCGAGCTGGTGGCCCGGATCAAGGCGGTGCTGCGCCGCAGTGAGGCGGGCAAACGGCCCAACAGAATGATCGATGTCGGTGATCTGCGGATCGACGTGCTCGGGCGCGAGGCGTCCATCGCCTCTCGGGCGATTCAACTACGCACCAAGGAGTTTGACCTCTTGATGGCGCTTGCCACGAACGTCGGCATCGCCATGGCCAGAGACCGCCTGCTCAATCAGGTCTGGGGCGAGGACTTCTTCGGTGATCAGCGGACCCTGGATGTGCACGTGGCCTGGCTACGCGAGAAGATCAGCGCCAGTACCGCCAAGATCGTGACCGTGTGGGGGTTCGGCTACAAGCTGACCGTCACTGAACCAGTCGTTGCCGTGCCGGAACCGGCGACGGCGACGCAGTGAACTGAACTCCGCTGCTGAAAGCGCTCCTGTCGGGGCGATTTGTAATAAATGTTTCGATCACTCCGCACCAAGCTGGCCATCGCGTTTGGCCTGATCACGCTGCTTTCGATCGTCTCTGTCGGCGTCGGCTCGCTGTTTCTGCTGCGCGACCGCGAAATCAAGGCGGCGACCCAGCGAACGGGCGATCTCCTCTCGCCCGAGGCCAGGGAGGTCGGCAGCCTGGCGCGTATGGGCGCCACGCAGGACCAGATCGCTGGCTATTTGCGGCTCACCGCTCAACAGTTGAACGTGCGATTCATCCTGCTCAACAGCGACTCGCAGATTTTGCTAGATACGTCGGGCAAGTTGAGCGGCCAGTTCACCGCGAACACCGCCGGCAAGAGTGGCAGAAATCTGCCGAATAGTTATCACGTCACGGGCTACCAGGAGGGTCCCACCCGGTACATCCTCTATACCCAGCCCAGCGGTGTGCTCGCCTTTCAGGGGCTACGGACCATCGTGCCCACCAATTACAACGTGCTAATGCTGGTACCGGAAAAGAGCATCACCTCGGCATGGACGGATCTGGCGCCGCGGCTGGTCATCGCCGGCAGTATCGCGTTGATCGCGTCGCTGGCCGTGGCCTTCCTCGTCGCGCGCAGTATCTCTCGCCCGCTGGCTGGCATCACCAGTGCTTCGGAGGCGATGGCTCACGGGAATTATCAGCAGCGCATTCCCGTCAGGGGGCGCGACGAGGTGGCGAGACTGGCGCGATCATTTAACGGCATGGCAGCCCAGGTGTCGCGCTCCGACCGGATGATGCGGGATCTGCTGGCGAACGTCGCCCACGAACTGAAGACACCCCTGACCTCGATCCAGGGCTTCTCGCAGGCGCTCGCTGATGGATCGCTGCGCTCAACAGAGGAGTATTCGAGCGCGGGCCGAATCATCAGTGAAGAGTCAGAACGAATGCGGAGACTGGTGAACGATCTGCTCTATCTCTCGCAGATAGAGTCGGGCCAAATCCCACTTGAACTGCAGACGGTTCCGGTGACCACGTTGTTGAGCGACACGGCAGAGCGTGTCCAGTGGCTGTTGGCAAACGACGATCGGCGGCTGGTGGTAGAGCCAGCAACAGCGCTTCCGCCGGTGAGCGTCGATCCGCTCCGCATGGAACAGGTGCTGGCGAACCTGCTGGACAACGCGATCCGATACACGCCGGCCGGCGGAGAGATCCGCATGGCCGCCTCGTTGATCGGAACCGACCGGATCAGAATCGACGTGCACAATACCGGCTCCTACATTCCGCCGGAGGAGATCGATCGAATATTCGAGCGGTTTTACCAGGTTGATCGTTCGCGCAAGCACAACGGCCGCAACGGCGGCCTCGGTCTGGCTATCGCGCGGGAGATCGTTGCGGCGCATGGAGGTGAGATCAGCGCGGCATCAGATCCGGCCGGCGGCACAACGTTCAGCGTCGCAATGCCGGTGGCCGCGAACGACGATGTCATGACCGGATTTGACTATGAATCACAGGTACCGGCGACAGTTTAACGAAAAGGCCGGACCCTTCTTGAGGGTCCGGCCTTTGTCTATTTGATTTACCGGCCAGTTACGCCAGCATCTCTGCCTGTTGCCGTACGTGCATGAGCAGCCAGTACTCTAGCGAGTCGGCCAGCGCCAGCCAGCTTGCCTCAATGATGTCCGAAGAAACGCCGACTGTGCGCCAGATGTGCTCACCGTCGGTCGATTCGATCAGCACCCGTGTGGCGGCCTGCGTCCCGGTATGGCCGTCGAGAATACGCACTTTGTAGTCCAACAGGCGAATGCGGCCGAGGTCAGGGTAAAACTCGCTCAGGCTCTTGCGCACTGCGGCGTCGAGCGCGTTGACCGGTCCATTCCCCTCGGCCGCGGTATGACGAATTTCGTCGCCGACCCGCACTTTCGCCATCGCCTCGGCTAGCATCTCGTTGCTGTTGCCGTCACGATCCGCCTTGTGGCGGCGGCGCTCGACGATCATGAAGTCCTCGAGCTCAAACGGCGGCGCATACTCCGGCTGCGCTCGCCGGACCAGCAACTCGAATGACGCCTCCGCGCCTTCGAACTGGTAGCCACGGCTCTCCATTGTCTTGATGTGCTGGAGTAATCTCTTTGTCTCAACGCCGTCGAGAGGGATGTGCACCCCCTGCTCTTCGAGCTTTGCGAGGATGTTGCGTTGCCCGGAAAGCTCCGAAACGAGCACGCGCCTGTCGTTTCCAACGAGGCTCGGGTCGATGTGCTGGTACGACGAGGGATCCTTCACGATCGCGGCCACGTGGTAGCCGGCTTTGTGTGCAAAGGCGCTCTGACCAACGAATGGCGCCTGCGGATTCGGAGCCAGATTCGCAAGCTCGCTGATGAAGTGGGAGGCCTCTGTTAGCCGTGCGAGCTGCTCATCGGCGACGCAGTCCACACCCAGCTTTAGCTTGAGGTTCGCGATGATGCTGGTGAGGTTCGCGTTGCCGCAGCGCTCGCCATAGCCGTTGATGCACCCCTGAAGCTGCACCGCCCCGGCCTCGTAGGCCGCGAGCGTGTTAGAGACGGCCAGGCCGGCGTCATCGTGAACGTGAATCCCAAAGGGAACACCGGTTTCACGAACAGCGGTCAATGCCTCCAGCAACTGCGGCGTCACCATGCCGCCGTTCGTGTCGCAGAGAACCACGACTTCGGCGCCAGCGCGGTGAGCCGTACGCAACACCTGGAGCGCGTACTGCCTGTCGTCGAAAAAACCGTCGAAGAAGTGCTCGGCGTCGAAAAACACCTGCTTGCCAAGCCCTCGCATGTAGCCGATCGAATCGGCAATCATAGCCAGGTTCTCTTCGGGTGTCGTCTCGAGAATCTCGCGCACCTGCCGAACGGACGCCTTGCCGACGAAACAGATCACCTCTGTGTGCGCATGCACGAGCGACTGGATGTTCGGATCTTCCTCACAGGAGAGCCCGGCACGGCGCGTGCCGCCGAACGCCACGATGCGGGCGTGTCGAAGCTCGAGATCGCGGGCACGCACGAAGAACTCGGCGTCCTTCGGGTTCGAGCCGGGGAAGCCACCCTCGATGAAGTCGATGCCGATCTCATCCAGCTTCTTCGCGATAATCAGTTTGTCTTCGAGGGAAAAGGAGATGCCCTCCATCTGGGAGCCATCCCGGAGGGTCGAATCGTACAGTTGAACCGTGCGAGCCATGAAGTGCCTTTCGCGGCATACCGGCGTGGGCGCCGGGTTAAAGGATTTGCGGAGAACTCACCGACAGGTTTCAATAGCGCCCGCCCGAGCTTGCACCCGAACGGTTACTATCACCAGTCTGTCTTGCGGCTCGCCGCTTCCTGTGCCCAACGCTCGAACTGAACCATCAGGAAATCCGCTCCTAGCCGGACACGGCGGCGGCGATCGCATCGCCCATCTGCGCAGTGTTCACCATCTTGGTGCCTTCCTGGGCGAGATCAGGGGTGCGCAGGTTGTTGCGCAGCACCGCGTCGACGGCGGCCTCGATCGCCTCTGCCTCTGCCTTCAGTCCGAGTGAGAGTCGGAGCAGCATCGCAGAGCTGAGGATCATCGCGATCGGGTTAGCTTTGCGCTGACCTGCAATATCGGGTGCAGTGCCGTGAATCGGCTCGTAGAGCCCGTAGCCGGTACCGTTGGGGCGCATTTTGCCCATGCTCGCCGACGGGAGCATGCCCATCGAGCCGGCAAGCATCGACGCTTCATCGGTCAGGATGTCGCCAAACATGTTCTCGGTCACGATCACGTCAAACGATGCCGGGCGCCGAATCAGGTGCATCGCGCAGGAATCCACAAGGATGTGATCAAGCTCGATGTCCGGATTCTGTTTGCCCATCTCGACGGCGATCTCGCGCCACATGCGGCTGGTGTCGAGGACGTTCGCTTTGTCCACACTGGTCAGCTTCTTGCGGCGCTGCCGGGCCAGATCAAAGCCAACCTGCAACACCCGCCGCACCTCCGACTCGGAGTAGCGCATCGTATCCACCGCCTGCCGTCCGGCAGCGCTCTCCCAGCGCCGCTGTGGCTTGCCGAAATACAACCCGCCAGTAAGTTCGCGTACGACGATCATGTCCGTGCCTTCGAGCACGTCGCGTTTGATCGTGCTCGAATCGATCAGCAACGGGTGAACCTTGACCGGCCGGATGTTGGCGAAGAGGCCAAGCCCGCGACGCAACACGAACAGTCCCTGCTCGGGCCGTACTTTCGCCTTCGGGTCGTCCCACTTCGGGCCGCCGACCGCGCCAAAAAGCAGCGCGTCGCTGCGTTTGCACATCTCCAGCGTTTCGGGGGAAATAGCGACGCCTTCTTTGTCGATGGCCGCCCCGCCGGCAAGCGCTTCGGTCATCTCAAACCGGTGACCGAAGCGCTTCTCAACTGCCCGCAGTACTTTCATACCCTCGGCGCACACTTCCGGCCCGATGCCGTCGCCTGCAAGAACCGCGATTTTGTATTGCACCTGATCTCACCTCGTTACTCTTTTCCTGCCGGAGAAGGGCGGTCATATTTGGCCGGGTCGACCGCACTACACGGTATTCTCTGCAGCGAGCCTGTTTGGTTGTCGGCCCGGCGTCCGGTTGGTTCATCCCTCGCATGGGAGGGACAGACCGCCAGAACGAGGGAAAATCTTCGCCCGCGACGTGAACGTTGCGGGCGAAGACCCCTCGGGAAGTTATGGCGTACTGGCGACCGGCACGCGGCCCGACACCTTTTGCATGTGACCGATGCGGCTGAGCGCGTCCAGGTAGGCCTTGGCGCTTGCCACGATGATGTCCGTGTCGGCACCGCGTCCCGTGGCTGTGTGGTCACCCGATTTGACCCGTACAGAAACCTCACCCTGAGCGTCGGTGCCCTCGGTAACGGACTTCACCTGATAGTCCACCAGTTCCGCGCCGATACTGACGATCCGATCGATCGACTTGAAGGCCGCGTCCACCGGGCCGTCACCGATCGCGGCATCGGTCGCCTCGTCACCGTTCGGCAGCCGCAGCCGCACTGTCCCGGTCGCGGTCATGTTGCTGCCCGACTGCACCTGCACCCAGATAAGGTGGTACACCTCGCTGGCGACGCGTTTCTCATCCATCACCAGCGCTTCCAGGTCGCGATCATCGACCTCAACCTTCTTGTCTGCCAGTTCCTTGAAGGCGAGGAAGGCACGGGAGAGCTCTTCGTTGTTGAGGTTGTAGCCCATCGCTTCGAGCCGCTGCTGCAATGCGTGGCGGCCGGACAGTTTTCCAAGCACGAGTTGCGTGCCTTCTGGAATGCCGATCGACTGTGGATCCATGATCTCGTACGTCGCCCGCAGTTTGAGGATTCCGTCCTGGTGGATGCCGGACTGGTGACGGAAAGCGTTCTTGCCGACGATCGCCTTGTTGTGCTGCACGGGCATCCCCGTCAGGTGTTCGACCAGCTTACTGGTGCGATAC